>JAJCYU010000374.1 GCA_029262755.1 Anaerolineae bacterium | reverse complement strand
GCGTCCACGCTCGCATCGTCCGCGCAAGCTTGGCCGAGCCAGGCGAGCGCGGCGCTCAGTGGCCGCGCGGGGTCGAGCGCCTGGCCGTCGAGGCTGGCCAGGACGGATGCCTCGAGCGGGATGCCTGCGGGCGAGGCGGCGAGCAGGCCGTCGCGTGCCGCATGCCGCCGCCACGCACCGTCTGCCGTGCGGCTGAAGACCGCGCCGTCGATGACGTGACCGGAGTCGCTGGCCTGGCGACGCACGGCAGTCAGCCACAGCGTGCCGCTGCCGTCCACCAGGAGGTTTGTGACGATCGGCAGCGGCAGGCCGTCCGCGAGGCCGACCCGCGTCACACCGCCGTCGGGGTCGCGTCGGCTGAGGCCGACCCCGTCGTCGCCATGGGCGAACCACAGCGCGCCGGTGCACGGATCTTCCGCGATCGCTACGGCGGGGGGCACGTTCACCACGGTCGGCACCGTCCACGCGTCGGCGCCGGTCTGCCGCGCTACGCCGCCGCTCGTGGCGTACCAACGCGCGCCGTCGGCGGCCACGAGCACGTCGCGGACGACCTCGCCCGGCAGACCGTCCGCCATGTGAAAGGACGTGAAACCATCGTCATCGTCCAGCCGGCTGAGGCCGGCGTGCGTCCCGAACCAGCGCCGGCCGTTCGCGTCGACGGCCGCGGCGTAGACGTAGTCGTGCGCCAGTCCATTCACGGTGGTGAAGACGCGATAGCGCGTGCCCGTCGCGGAGCCGTTATCGCCCTCGCCTGCGACCTCTTCCCCATCGACATCCCACAGCACCGCGCCGGCCGTCGTGGCGGCCATCATCTGTCCGCGCGCGGCATCGTGGGCGATATCGTTGATGATGTTCCGGTCCACGAAGTAGTTCCATCGGCCCTCGAGCGCGGCGGGCGCGCGCTTGCCGGAGATGGGCGCATCCGCGGCCGCGATCGGCAGATGGGCTTGATAGCGCAAGGCGGGATCGCGCGTGGGTGTCGCGGTGGGCGGCGGTCCGGCCGGTGTCGACGTCGCGGTCGAGGTCGCGGTCGGGACGGCGGGGCCACCCGGCGTTATCGTTGGCGGCACGCCGGGCGACGGGCTTGGCTCCGAGCCAGGGCCGCCGCGCAGGGCAAGCACGCCAAGGCCGTGGCGGCCGCCTGCGACGTAGATGTGGTCGCCGTCGACGCTCAGGTCGAGACAGAACTCGAAGGCGTCAAGGGTCGCAAGCCTCACGACCGCCTTCGGATCCGATACGTCAAAGACCCCGACACCGCCCTGACCGAGGCCGATATACGCCAGGTTATCGACGATAGTGATGCTCGTGGGCGAGCTGCTCGGCAGCTCCCACATGCCCAGCTCCACGGGCGCGGTGGGATCCGAAACATCGAAGACGCCGAGCCAGCCAATCGTCACCAAGAATGCTGTGCTACCGACGACATCGAGGTCCCGGGTGGGGAAATCGATCTGCCCGATCGGGACCGGCGCGGCGGGATCGGATATGTCGATCATCTTCACCGAGCGTCCGTATTCCGTCACGTAGGCCACGCCGTCCTCGATGGCGACTGCATACGCGTTCTGGAGCTCGATCGTCGCAATCGGCAGCGGGCGCGCGGGCCGGGAGACGTCGAGCACCGTGAAGCCGTTCTGGTGCGGCACGTACGCGAAAGAGCCGTCCACCGCGACGCCGCGCGCGAGGTCGATCGCCGCGAAGCCCACCGGTTCGAGGTCCGTCTCATCGACGATCTGAAGCACGTGCAGTCCGTCCCGTCCGTAGCCGGTGGCAAACACGAGATCGCCGCGCACCACGACCTGATCGATGGTGGCGAGCACGCCCGTCGGGTCGCGCGTGGTGTCCACGTGGGCGGTTTCGACGGGTAGGGCCGGGTCGGAGAGATCGAACATGCGTATCCCACCACCGAAGCGGGCGCCTTCCGCGACGAAGGCCCTCCCTTCTGCCACATGCACGCCATTGACCTTGCGCGTCATCGGCCGCGCGGGCAGCAGCCGCGGCGGCGCACCGTCGGAGAGCGCGAACACGTGCAGCCCGTCCAGGTCGTCGGCGACGAAGGCGTGGCCGTTCGCGATCGCCACACCGCGCGGGAGCCCGGGCGTCAAGGCTCGCTCCATCGGGCGCGGCCGGGCAGGGTCGGTCGCGTCGATCGCGACGAGACCGGCGGTCCCGCCGGCGATATACACGCGTCCGGCATCGACAAACACGCCCTCGGGATCGTCGATCAGCTCCACGCGCGCCACCTCACGCGGCGCGTCGGGCTGCTCGATGTCGAGAATCGCCAGGCTTGCGTCCGGGCCGTTGATCACGTCGCCATCGGCGATGTACGCGAAGCCGTCCTGCGCCGCCACCACGCGCGCATCGGCGGGCGTATCGAAGACGACCACCTCGCGCACGGCGCCGACGTCCGCCACGTCGAACACGCGCATGCCGGCCGAGCCTGCCGCTACGTACGCGTGGTCGCCGTCGACCGCGATGCCGTTCAGCTTCCCGCCGACGAGCATCGTCTCTGCGCGCCAGGGATCCTCCGGATCGGAAACATCGACGACGTTCAGCCTCTGCCCGCCCGTGAGGTACGCGTAGTCGCCGTGCAGCGCGAGCCCGGTCGTGGTCCCGACCGCAACGGCACCCAGGACGCGCACACGCCGCCGTTCCGGCACATCGAGCACGTAGAGCATTCCGCCCGCCGCCACATAGGCCCGCTCGTCGCGCACGACGATGGCAACGGGCATGTCGGCCAGGATCTCCGATTGCTCGAGGACCTCAAGCGCGGCCGGATCCGTCGCGTCGAGCACTACGAGCCGCGGCCCGATGCCCGCGAAGACCCGCGTCCCGCTGGTCGCGACGGCCCACGAGGTCCCGCCGACCTGCCCGACGACCTCGAGCGAAGCAGCGGTGGTGGTCGTGGTGGAGGTGGTGGAAGTTGTAGTTGTTGTTGTGCTATCCGCGGGCAGCGCAGCGAGAACGTTCGATCGGCGCGCTCCCGCGGTCGCGCCGGCCGCGGTCGCGAGGAACGCGACGCAGAGGCCGGCGAGCACGGCGGCGTGCACGGAGCCGTGCTCGGTCTTGGTCGTGTAAGCGGTTCGCGATGCGGAGACGAATGCCGTTGGATCCACGGTCATGGCGTACCAAACCTCGGGTGCCGGCGCGCGGCAAGCGTAGCACGGGAGATCGCACTGCTGTCCGACGGCTTCGGTCCGGGACGGCGCCGAGTGGAGCTAGGACGGCCCTTCTATGACCGGAGGCAATCCCGCACGGAGCGATTCGGCCGCGTATGCGAGAGCGGCTCGAACGGCTTCCGGCGTCAATCGGGAGTGAGCCTCGAGAAGCTGCTCGATGCTCTCGCCCGCGGCGAACTTGTCTGGGATGAGCTCGACACTGATTCGCGTGCCTTCTACAACCGGTTTGCCTATGAGGATGTCCGGGTTGGAGATGATGCGTGCCTTCATGGTCATGCGAGCACGTCCTCCTTCGTCGCGATGGCTATCCCCTTCGTCACTGTCCCGCACCCTTCCCTCCCCTACAACCCCGGCCCCGCGCCTTCCGTCGGGGCGTAACCGGTCATCTCGACGTAGCCGTAGCCGCTGACTTGGCGGCCGGCGGAGCTGCCCTCGACCTCGACGGCGCCTTCCCAGTAGCGGAAGGACACGGCAAGCTCCTGGTCGGCCAGCAGGGGGCGGATCGTGAGGTCGAGGTCGTGGTCGGGTGCGACGAGGCGCCAGCCGGAGGGGTAGATGCCGCCCGTGCGGGGGCTCGTCCACGTGTCGAGCACGGTGATCGCGAAGTCGGTGGCTGACAGGCCCTTTACGGCGCCGGCGGGGTCGATGATGCTGCCGCTGGAGCGGGGGGCGATGCCGCCGTCCTGTTCGCGGATCTGGAAGGCCATCAGCTCCGTGTCGTCGTCGAGTTGGAGCGAGAACCAGTCCCACCCGCGTTGACCTTCGGCCAGGGCGCTTGTCGACCATTCGTGATCCATCCAGGCCGCGCCCGCAACCGGGAACGCGCCGTCGGCCGTGGTGATCGTGCCGCTCGCTTCGAGACGGCTCCACGAGTAGTAGAACGACGCATTGCCCGGCGCGTCGCCCTTCACGCTGTAGCCCGCGTCGCCGTGCAGGGCGGCGGGCTTGGCCGGCGTGACGGTGAGGTCGATCGCGACGGGGCCGTCCGCGGCGCGCAGCCGGACGGGCGGGCGCGTGAGCCGGGTGGCGGCAGCCGCAGCGGGGTCGGCGTCGAGCGAGAGCGCGACGCGCGGGTCCGCGAAGCCGGTGCCGCCGGCGTCGAGCGTGACGCCGGCGATGTCGCGCAGGACGTCGGCGTCGGAGGCATCGGGGTCGGGCCTGCCGACACCGGTCGCCGACCAGGACTCGAGCCAGACGCGGGGGCCGGCGAGGGCGGCCGTGATCTCGGCGCCCGCGAGGCCGGCGCCGCCGCGGGCCAGGCGCTCGGCGGAGTGGAAGCGGCCGTCCGCGACATCGCTCACCGTGAAGTGGGCGAGGTAGGCCTGGCCGCTGCCCCAGGCCGAGTCGCGCGGGTCGGGGTCGGGCTCGAGGGCGCTGCGGAAGAAGGTCAGCTGGACGCCGAAGCGGCGGCCGGCGTCGCGCGCGGCGAGCGTGA
>JAJCYU010000373.1 GCA_029262755.1 Anaerolineae bacterium | reverse complement strand
GGTTGCGGGATGCGTTAAGTCGGATGGTGCGACGTGCCGTGCGAGGATCGACGCTGGATGCGACAACCGATGTGACGCGGGGGAACGACGACCGATGCGACGCCGGAGACAACGCGACGTGCCGGGCGACGGGTGCATTCGACGTTCGGGCGTCCTCGTTGCATCGTAGTGCACCGGCGTCGCACGCAGACGCAAGGACCAGGAGCCTTCCGTGGCCATAAGCCCGAACCCGATGGATGCGTTGGAGAGCGACGGGCGAAGCGCCGACGCGATGATCGGCGCCGAGCTCGATCGGGCGCGGGCGGACCTCGCGGCGGCCCGACGTGAGGCGCGGCTGCTGCACGAGACGATTCAGGCCTTGCGCGACCAGCTGGAGCGGCAGGAAGCGGCGTACAACGAGGCCGAGCGCGTCGAACGCGCGCTTCATGCCCGCGAGCACGACCAGCTCCAACAGACCATCCAAGCCCTGCGCGACCGGCTGGAGCAGGCGCGTATCGACGGTTCGCTTGCCGAGCAGCGTGCGGCCGCCGACGCGGTCGCCGCATCCGCGGAGCTGCAGGCTACCGTGCAGGCCTTGCGCGAAGAGCTGGCCACGCGGCAGGGGGCGCATGAGGCCGCGCTCGCGGAGGTGCGTCGCGTGGCGCGGCGCGAGATGGTGCAGCTGCAGGACACGATCACGGCCGTGCGCAAGCAGCTCGAAGAGGCGGAAGCGCGTGGGCTTGCCGAGACTAGCGGGTCCGGATCCGAGGGCGGCGAGACGTCGCGCGGCCCGTCCGGTTCAAGCGCGGACGAGCGATCGAGCGCAGGTCGTGGTTCGAGCGGCGACAGGGCTTCGAGTGGCGGCAATGCGTCGAGCGGCAGCAAGGGAGGCGGGGAATGAGCGAGCACGGGCACGAGGGCGGCGCAGCAGAGGGCCGCCGTGATCCGGCGAAGAGCGGGATCGAGGGGCTGTTGCTTTCCGTGCACGGGCGTCTCGCCGCCGCGCGCGGGCTCGACGCGCAGCTCGTCGCCCTCATGGAGATCATCACCGACGCCGTGGACAGCGAGCGCGCCACCTTGTTCCTCAACGATGCGCGCACGGGGGAGCTCTACGCACGCATCGCGCTCGGCGAGCTGCGGCGCGAGCTGCGCCTGCTCAACACCGAGGGCGTTTCGGGGCACGTCTTCAGCACGGGTCGTTCGGCCGTCGTGCCCGATGTCCGCGTCGACGATCGCTTCAACGGACGCTTCGACGAGCTCACGGGCTTCCAGACGCGGTCGTTGCTCGCCGTGCCGCTGTGCGGACCGGACGGGACGACGGTCGGCGTGGCCCAGGCGCTCAACAAGCGGGATGGTGACTTTCACGACGACGATCGCGTGCTGTTGGAGGCGGTGGCGCAGCAAGCGGCCATCGTCTTACGCAACACGCTCTTTGCGCAGGAGGTGGAGCGCGCCAACCAGCAGGAGGCCGAGTTCCTCGACCTCGTGTCTGAGGTCTCGACCGAGATTCAGCTCGGGCCGCTGCTCCAGAAGATCATGGCGGCCGTGACGCGCATGTTGGACGCCGAGCGATCGACGCTGTTCCTGAACGACGAGCGGACGGGCGAGCTTTACACGGAGATCGGCCAGGGGCTCGGGGCGACCAAGATCCGCATGGCCAACGACACCGGCATCGCCGGCGCCGTGTTCACCTCCGGTCACTCGATCAACATCCCCTACGCCTACGCGGATCTACGCTTCAACCCCAGCTTCGACAAGCTGACGGGATTCTTCACCCGCTCGATTCTGTGCGTGCCCGTCACGAACAAGGACGGCAAGCGCATCGGCGCCACCCAGGTGCTCAACAAACGCGGCGGCGCCTTCACCGACGATGACGCCTCGCGCCTGCGCGCCTTCACGGCGCAGATCGCGATCGGCCTCGAGAACGCCAAGCTCTTTGATGACGTGCAGACGATGAAGCGCTACAACGATCGCATCCTGGCCAGCATGAGCAACGGCGTCCTGACCTTCGATACCGAAGACAGGGTGGTCACCTGCAACGCTTCGGGTGCACGCATCTTGCGTGTCGACGAGGCTGAGGTGGTCGGGTGGGCGGCCGACGAGTTGTTCGGCGCGGCGAACGATTGGGTCGTCGCACGCATGGCGGCCGCCATCGCGGAGTGCGAGCCGCAGCTCGCCGTCGACGCCGTGCTCGCGGTCGGAGACGAGGAGGTCTCGGTCAACTTCAGCGCGCTGCCCCTGGCGGACGGCCACGGCGCGGTGTTGGGGTCGATGATCCTGCTGGACGACATCAGCAGCGAGAAGCGCGTGCGCGCCACGATGGCCCGCTACGTCGACCCCGCCGTGGCCGACCAGCTCCTGGGCTCGGATGCAGAGTCGCTTGGCGGCAAGGCGAGCGTGGCCAGCGTGCTCTTCACGGACGTGCGCGCCTTCACATCGTTGACCGAGAAGCTTGGGCCGCAGGCGACCGTGGCCCTGCTCAACGATTACTTCACGCGCATGGTGGCCTGCATCGAGGACGAGGGCGGCGTGCTCGACAAGTTCATCGGCGACGAGATCATGGCCGTCTTCGGGGTGCCGTTCACACACAAGGACGATCCCGATCGTGCGGTCCGCGCCGGTGTGGCAATGCTGATCGCGCTTCGGCTCATGAACGATGGACGGATTGCGCAAGACCTGCCGCCGCTGCGCATGGGGGTGGGGGTCAACACCGGCGATGTCTTCTCCGGCAACATCGGATCGCCGCGCCGC
>JAJCYU010000372.1 GCA_029262755.1 Anaerolineae bacterium | reverse complement strand
CGTCTTGACAAACTACTAGTAAAAACCTTCAAGGAAGAAGAGGAATTATCCGTTCACATATTATTCGATGTAAGCAGGTCTATGTTGTATCCTGAAGAAGACAAGAAATTTGATTATGCAAAAGACCTGGTAATCGCCCTGAGCTATATTGCATTATCAAGTAAGAACAGTGTGAGACTGGCAACAATGGTCAACACAGATAAGATTTCTAAAGACAGAACTCCTTTCTTCCAGCAAAAAGAGAATATATTTGCGATAGCGGATTTTTTAAAGAATGTTATACCACGAGGTGAATTAGACTTTGTTAATTATATTTCAATGTATATCTATGAAGTAAAAGGGAGAAGAGGTACGGTCGTTGTAATATCAGACATTATGAGGAAGCCGGAAATCTATACCAGGGCGCTCAATTACTTAAGATTCAAGAATTTTGATATCAAGGTTATACAAATCCTGGGGGAAACTGAGCTTGACCCTTTTGGCAAAGGAAACAAGAACCAGGTGGTAGATGTTGAAACAAACAAAAAGATGAATATTAATTTTTCAGAAGCAAACCGTAAAAAATACAAAGCTGCCATGGAAGAGCATAACCAGCGTCTGAGTCGCTTCTGCCGGATAAACAGAATTGTTTATTCACTGGCTAAAACAAACATAAAATTTGAAGATTTCATCCTACGCGAACTACCGAGAATAGGGTTCATTAGATAAAGGAAGGCGCAGGTCGGTGTCGCATCTTGACTGGTCGTCCGTGAACAAGAGCACCAATTCTATATAAATATCATTGTGCTGAATTGACTAGAGATAGGGTAATGCAGCTAATGGGTAACCCTTTCGCCTTCTAGAACGAGGAACAATAATACTCACTCCAACTGGCCTAAACCAAAAGAAAAGATAGGCTTTGACACCTTAGATTCACCACCTGATTACTCTTCATATGTGGAAGTTTTATATGTAGTTGGAGTGAAGAAGAGAGTTAAAAAAAGGAGCATGGTAATATGCTCACTATACCCCTTAATACTTTTGGCCACAAAATGGTCACACCTTTCAGGATTTTATCACCTACCACTTATCATAACTTCTTATCTGACAATATGGGAGATACTGGGCTCGAACCAGTGACCCCTTGCTTGTCGAGCAAGGAAAAGAAGAAGTAGAGTTTTACGGTTTAGTTCTAACTGGTTTGGTTTGTTTAGGTTTAAGGCTAGAATGGGGAGTGTGATTTACTCCCTGTTTTGACCTGTTTTGATTTGCTTACTTGACAATTACTTGACAGTCGAAGACTAGTTGTCCTAATGCAGTCAAGGGGAGATTTGACCCCCCTTGTCTTCTTTAATACGAGAAAAGTGTTAATCGTGGAGCGCAGGGGGAAAACCCCCTGCACTCCCTTTTTTCATCTTTCTCACCAATTCTTTTTCTTGTATGGAAAACAAGAATAGAGTAAATTATCCTTAAGTTACAACCATTGAATTGTCACAGTCACTATAACAACTCTTAACATATCTGTCAGCATCCCAGTCATTTTCCCATCTCGATTCATCTATGAGATAACGAAATTGGTATTCCTTTCCTCTCTCAAGATCAAGCTTGGTTGTCCAGTCTTCGTTTTTTGTTTTTGTCATTGGATTTGCGCTGATATCCCAATTATTAAACTCACCTACGACACATATACTCTCCGATCTGTTGGTAGCTTCTTTTGGAAGTTTAAACGTAACCCTGCATAAATTCGTATCATTAAGATACTCTTTTCTTATCCCGCCATTCCCTATTGTCTCTTTCACCGGCCGTGATTCTGTGTCAACCGGTTTTTTGCTGACGTTGTTTTCCTTGATAGTTTTCGTTTTAAAAACCGTTTGTTCCTCTACTAAATCTTTTACCATTACTAAATACCTCCTAAAAATAGTTAACATTAAAAATCTCCTTAAAATTCTAAGCACGCACAACACACATCTTGCCTTGAGCAAATGCACTGAGCGGACATAGGGTTTCTCTGAAATTCTGGTTAATTTCGACCCCTACGTGTTTCAATAGGCTCACATAGATAGTCTTCCAAACTTTGTGTTACATCTTCAGGTCTAAAACTGACGATGCGGCTCATGGACTTTATCTAAGGCCTCCATTCCATTAGCTGCTGTTATGACTTCATAGACTTCGAGGGCTAATTCTTTCTCATAAAATAAAAGTTGATTTTATCCTCCTCTACAGTAAGAACAACGGTCATGCTAGCGGAATTCTTTTCTTTATTTTCTGATTACTATGTAGTCGAGGATTGAAAAGTTTTATAGTAACTTTACAAACCGAATAAGTAGACATAGTCTTATAAACTACTCTTCTACATTGCACGGTCCAGTTACTGGCGATCTAGTGGATAGGCTCAATGATAGACATCAAAACAGTCTCTTCCATAAAAAAGAAGGTTCCTGCTCAATCGGCTTAAAAGAAATATTCCTAAGAGGGATATTGAGAAAGGCGTCTTTGTTGAGTTTTAACTGAGTATACTCTTGTGTTACTGAGACAAATAGGTAGCCCTATACGTATAACAAAACACAAAATTTACCCCATTCGAAAATATATGTCTGTAAAGGAATGTAAGGAAGTTATAAGAGGGGTTTATAGACTCGCACTGCTCCTTATAGAAAAAATATACCGCATAGAAGTAGAAGTTGATAAGATACAACTTAGACTTACCATAAGCAGATATACACATTTACTATAATGAAGCATAAACGTTAAATATCAATTAGCAAGGGCTAAAATAAATAAACTTTTTACCTCCTAAAAGTCCGTAACATTATGAACCTGTATTTCTAAAGGAATAACACCACATATCGTAACCTTATCAGACCTTAACAACTTTTTATTTGCGGTCTTGAAAAAGGCTTTATAACTTATTCAGGCTTAATAATTTATATGTATCAACTTCATTGACAATTTTTAGTCGTAAATTCGGAAGAAAAAAAGATTTGTGTCACAATTTTGTCACACTACCCATCAGAAAGGTATTAATAACTACCTGTTTTACAACAGCTTGTAAGGTTTGATATAGGCGTAAGACCACTTGTGTGCAAGGCAAGTAGCTCGGGTTGACGTAAGTCGTTGTATATATGGGCGATACTGGACTCGAACCAGTGACCCCTTGCTTGTCGAACAGAAAGAAGAAGGATGAGAGTTCTTAGGTTTAGTTCCTACTGGTTTGGTTTGTTTAGGTTTAAGGCCAAAATGGGGAGGATGATTTACTCCCTGTTTTGATTTGCTTACTTGACAATCAGTCTATTTCGATGTGGGAATGGGAGATTTTGATTTTTCCCAGTATTTACCTACCCTTCACTCTTGTTATATACTAATAAAATTCATCCCCTAAAAGCCAAGAAAAAGTAAGCAAAACAATCCCGTGCTGACAAATTACTGTTAAAATTAGTATGAGATGAATATTTGCGAGGAACAAGTATGAAAACAGGCCATTCTGAGACAGAATACCCTATTTTGTAACATCGAGGAATTTGAAACAGAATTACCAATAGTGTTTCAAATCCCTGTCATATCAAAAGAAAACTAAGTCTTGGCAAGGGCTCATTCTGTTCAATCATCACTTACAAAAAAAGGCGAGACGTTTATGCGCCTAGTCTTGTACTACTAGTCAGCAAATAACTTTCTGGTTGTTACTATTTCTGAACCTTCTTTATTACTATAAATTGTAATAATGATTTGTTTTAATTCATATATACTATGGCAACTCATGTTGTATAATTAAGTAAAAGAGTGCGTGCAAGGTAGGTTTTTAGAAATTCAATATTTTCTATATCTAAAATTGGGTTGGCTAACTTACAAGAAAGGAGAAAAAATGAGATACATAACAACGTTAATAGTAATGATTTTTGTTTCAAACATTTTTTTCACAGTTGATTCTTTTGCTCAGCGAGGAAGGGGCTGGGGAGGAGGATGGGGACGTGGAGATCAGTGTTGTAGGATGTATAACCCGGAAACAGCAGAAAAAATCAGTGGAGAGGTTATCAGCGTAGACGAGATTATTCGAGGGAATGAAGGGTTTTACGGTATACATCTAACTGTGAGGACCGACGAAGAAACTGTGACTGTTCACTTAGGACCGGGATGGTACATTGAAAACCAGGACACGAAGATTGAGATGAAGGATAAGGTTGAAATTACTGGTTCAAAGATTTCTTACGAGGGCAAGACAGCCATCATTGCTTACGAAGTAAAAAAGGGAGACGATACATTAGTACTAAGA
>JAJCYU010000371.1 GCA_029262755.1 Anaerolineae bacterium | reverse complement strand
GAAGCGCGGCGGGTTGGCCAGGGCCAGCGCCGCGCCGTCGGGGTTCAAGCGCGGGACGATGTAGAGGGTCACCGTCTTCAGGAGACGGGTGACGTCCTCGTCCGTACCAAAGCGCCGGGCTAAGTCGTGAATCACGTAAAGCGCCGCCATCGACGCGGTGAGCTCGGTCGCGTGGATGTTGCCGTCGAGCCAGAAAGCCGGACGGTCGTCGGGCTCGAGCTCACCCGGCGCCGCGAGGGTCACCAAGGGGATCGGCCGGTCTTCGTGCGAGCGACCCAACTCACCGAGCGTCATGATCTCGGCATGTTCGTCCGCGAGCTGAGCCAGAGCGGCGCCCAATTGCTGGTTGTCATAATAGGTATCGAAACGAATCTCCACGACTGCTCTCCTCGCTCAAGGGTTGGATTGACCGGGTCGCAAGGTTACTACGCTCAGGGCGCCAGGCTCGACGCGCACCGACGCCCGTGACCGCGGGCCGCCGTCCACCCGCTCGACCACGTAGCGGCCGGCAGGCAGATCGGGAAAGGTGAAGTTCTCTTGCAACGCAGACGTGCGGTTGATGGGCCCCCACAGATAGCTGCGGGTCTCGGCGATCCACGTCGTGCCGGCGCCGGCCTCATCACTCTCGCGAAACAGGGCCACCGTGATCCCTGGTTCCGCGCGTCCATACGCGCCGACCCGGCGGCCGGCGATCGCGCCGGCGCCTTCGCGCGGCCGTGTGAAGAGGGCCGGGTTGAAGGTCCGTCCGTAGTCGCGTACGTCGTCGCGTATCTCCAGATGAAGGTGCGGTCCGAGCGCGATACCGGTGCCGCCGACCGTGCCCAGTTCATCGGCCTCGCGCACCACGTCACCTTGTGCCACGTTGACCGTTGCCAGGTGGCCGTAGAGACTTAGCAGGTTGCGCCCATCCAGCCGAGCCCCATGCCGCACCACAACCAAGTTGCCGTAGAAGTCGAGTTGCGGTCCGAAGGCATCGGCGCTGTCATCCCCGGCGTACACCACCTGCCCGTCCGCGATCGCCGTCACGGGCACGCCGGCGCCCGCTCCAAGGTCCAACCCGTGATGCAACAACAACCATCCGCCCCCATCGCTGCCATAGGGATACGTCGCGCTCGCCCCAACGTCGTTGGCCGGCAGGAAAGGCCGACCGAGGCGCAGGAAGGGCGGCGGCGGGTTGTGGATGCCGTCGGGCAAGGCGTCGAGGAAGAGCGGTGTGTCGGTCGCGCTAGGCGCGGGAGTGACCGTCGGCGTTTCACTCGGCGGCGACGTGAGCGTCGGCGTGCTCGACGGGCCGGGAGTCGCTTGCTCGGTGGCGGTGGCCCGCGGTGTCGGCGTTGTGCCCTCGGCCGTCGGTCCCTCGCCCGCACCTTCGTCGCCCGCGCTGCCTCGTCGCGTATCGCTCGCGGAGGCACGCACATCGGGTGTTGCCGCGGAATCGCCGCTGCCACCGCGCACCCGATCGCTCGCGACGCGCGTGCCGGCAGCGCTCGGCTGCGCCGTCGACGAGTCGCGCAGCGCCACGCTGGTACGAGGCGCATCGTCGGCGGGCGGAATCACGCAGCCGGAGAGCGTCGCGACCGCGCCGACGAAGACGACGGTTCGAAGCAGTGTCCGGATTTCGAGCGATGAGTACAGGGAGCACGCATTCATGAGCGGCGAAGTGTACCGAGAAGAGCTACTTGGCGATAGCGGGGCTTCGAAGTCCGATGCTTTGGTCGAGGAAAGGCCGGCACAAGCCTCATCAAATGCCCCCGCGCTACGGATCGACATCCTGAGCCTGTTCCCCGAAATGTTCGCCGGCCCTTTCGACCACAGCATGATCGCGCGGGCCCAGGAAGCAGGATTGGTCGACATCCGGATTCACAATCTCCGCGATTGGACGAAAGACCGTCATCGCACCAGCGACGACTACGCCTTTGGCGGCGGCGGCGGCATGGTGCTCAAACCCGAACCCGCATTTGCAGCCGTCGAGGAGATCCTTGCGATCGCGCCGCTGGCCGCGGACGGCCCCGGCCCCCCGCATCCGGTCATCCTTCTCACGCCCCAAGGCACGCGCTTCGACCACGCGATGGCGACCGACTTCGCGGGGCACGAGCGCATCGTGTTGCTGTGCGGCCACTACGAGGGCTTCGACGAACGAATTCGCGCCCATCTGGCGACCCACGAGGTATCGGTCGGCGACTTCGTGCTGACCGGAGGCGAGCTGCCCGCCATGATCGTCGCGGACGCCGTCGCGCGCTTGCGACCCGGCGTCGTGGGCCTAGAAACCGCGACGCAGACCGACTCCTTCGCCACCGGGATGCTGGAGCATCCGCACTACACTCGTCCCGCCGAGTTTCGCGACTGGGCCGTGCCCGACGTGCTACGCTCAGGCGATCACGGAAAGGTGGCCCGTTGGCGTCGCGATCGGGCGCTGGAACGCACATTCCAACGCCGGCCCGACCTGCTGGAACACCTGGAACTCGATGCACAAGATCGCAGCTTTCTGCTCAGCCTCGGATGGGCCGAAAACGCGCCATAGTCTTGCCAGAAGGACCCCCTCCCTGTATCATCTTCGCGTTTGAACCTCGGCAGACCGGTCCCGCCCGGGACCCTAAGGAAACGAAGCCATGTCCGAACTGATCCGCTCGCTCGACCGCGAGCAGTTGCGTGAAGCCACCAAGGACGTTCCGCTCGGCGAGCTGCGCGTCGGCGACTCGGTGCGCTGTCACTTCCGCATCGTCGAGGGTAAGCGCGAGCGCCTTCAGCCTTTCCAGGGTGTGATCATCAAGCAGCACCGCGGCTCCGCGGATGCTTCGATCACGGTGCGTCGTACCGGAGCCCACGGCGTCGGCGTCGAGCGTACGTTTCCGCTCCACTCCGATCGCCTGGAAAAGGTGGAGATCATCCGGCACGCCCATGTGCGCCGGGCAAAGCTCTACTACCTGCGCGAACGCACCGGCAAGAAGGCCCGTCTGCGCGAGAAGCGCCGGTTCGTCTCTGCCAGCGACAAGAAGGGTGCGTCCGGGGACGCGTAGTCTCCGACGCCACTGCTTCGCATTCCGATCACGGCGACGGCGCCGATGATCCGCCAGCCCCGGCTGCCGGATCTCGGCGCCGCCGACGCGTTAAGCGCGGATCCCGGTTCGGCGGAGACGATGCGCGGCGGGTCAGGCGCCGGCCGCTCGTCCCGTGGAGTACCCGCGCCGGCACGATCG
>JAJCYU010000370.1 GCA_029262755.1 Anaerolineae bacterium | reverse complement strand
AGCTCGACGCCGGTGTAGCCGGTGGCTCCGTAGATGCCGGCACGGAGGGGCGATTGCATTAGGCGCGCTCCACGTCGATGGGGCTGGCGTATTGGTCCATGGACTTCGCGTTCTCCTCGATCCTAAGGCCGAGTAATCGGTTGCGCAGACCAGTCGGGGTTCGGCGACCGAGTACGAGCTGGAGGTCCAGGTGTGCGGCGAGCTCTCGGGGGCGGGTCTCGACGTCCGGGGCTAGCTGCGATTCTATGCTGCGATCCATCCGTACCGACCGGTCATGCGATCGCCGCGGAACATGCGTGGGATCGTTCGTGCGAGGGCGAACGGGATCGCCCCAATCTTGGCCGGGCGCGCCGGTCACTATCATCCCCATCGCCGTCACGTCCCCACCGCCACGCCGCTGTCCTTCGTGATACGCACGGCACCGTTGGCCGCGATCTGTGCGGCGACCGCTTCGCGCAGCCGGTCCTCGCGTCCGGCGAGCGCTTCGGCCCACGTGCCGACCGACAGCGCGTAGGACACAAGCGGCTCGACCTCGTCGACGACCAGTGTTGAGGGATAGCGTTCGATCGCCACGTTCGGAAAGGACGATGCGAGCTGGTCGCGCGCGGTCTCCAGCAGGAAGCTGTCGCCGCTGAGCGTGGAGCCGACGTCCTCGCGCCCGCTCGTCGTGCGCACCAAGGCGATCAGCTCGTCCATATGCGCGCGTCCGTTTGTCGCTGCAACCAACGCGCCGCCAGGCGACAGGACGCGCCGGATCTCGGCGACGGCGCGCGGGCGGTCTCCGTTCGGCACGTGGTAGAGCATGTGGTTGGCGAGCACGAGGTCGAAGGCACCGTCCGCGAACGGCAGATTGGCCGCGTCGGCCTGAGCGGCGCGTTCGATGCGGACGCCGGCCGCCTCGGCTGCCGCGCGGGCCTCGGCGAGCATGCCCGCGGACAGGTCGGCGAGCGTGATCCGCCATGCGCTTGGGACGCGCCAACTCGTGGCGGACCACAGCCGGCCCGTACCACAACCGAGGTCGAGCACGCGGGCCGTCGCACGCGGCAGAGCACGGCGGGCGCGGGCGAGCAGCCACGGGTGCCACGGTTCCGGTTGCTCCCCGAAACGCTCGTGCAACGCGATGCGCGCATCGAGGTTGCGGCCGTCGCGGTACTGCTGGGTCATCAAGTACCCGCGATCGTCGCGGTCCGGATCTGCGGTACCGGTCAAGGGGGGCCTCACGTAGGTCGATGGGGCGAGAAGAACGTGGATCGCGACACAAAGGATGGAGGGGCGCGAGCGGCGGCTACAATACCACGCATGGGAATGGTCTTCACGCTGCTCTCGCTCTGGTACACCTGGATCAGCATCCAGACATTGCGGCGATTCTGGCAACAACGCGCGACGCTCTTCGACGAGAACCTGACCGCGTCGGATCGCGCCGCCCTGGATCGCGGCGCCTTTTTCTTGCTGATCCCCCTGGGCGTGCTGCTGCACGAGTTGGGGCACGCGGCCGCCACCTGGCAGGTCGGTGGACAGGTCGCAGTCTTCCGCTGGTACGTCTTCTGGGGCTACATCATCCCACGCGGAAGCTTCTCCGCGCTGCAAGATTGGTGGATCAGCCTGGCGGGCAACGCGGTCAGCGTGCTGCTCGGCCTCGTCGCCATCGCCGCGGTGTGGCTGGTGCGCGGACGGGCGTGGCGCTATTGGATGCTCGCCTTCGGCCGCCTACAGCTCTTCTACGGTCTGATCTTCTACCCGGCCTTCAGCCTCTTGGCGGGCTTTGGCGACTGGCCGCAGATCTACGGCTCGTTGCTCGGCCGTGCGGACCTGCCGACGGGCGCGGCAAGCTTGCGGCCATGGGCCATCGGCACCCTGGTGGTCCATGCCGCCTTCCTCGCCGTCTGGTGGGCTGCGGAACGCACGCCCGCCGTTCGCCGCGCCCTGCTCGCCCGCTATGCCCCCGCGGCGCTCGCGGAGCGCATGCAACGCATCACGCAGGTCGGCGACGTCGACTCGATGAACGCCTTGGCCGTGGAATACGCACGCCTCGGCGAGATCAAGCTGGCCGAAGCCGCCTTCCGCGATGCGGTGTCGGCGTTCCCCGATCACGCCGCCCCGTTCCTCAACTGGGCGCGCTTCGAGCGCGGCCGCGGTCGGCAGGACCGGGCGCTCGATCTCTACGGCGAGGGCCTCGCCCGCGCCGGCGAGCCGCACCTACGCGCGATCGCCCTGGAGGGCATGGCCAACGCCGAGTTGGAGCACGGCCGTCCGCGCCTCTCCCTCCCGCACCTGGATCAAGCCCTGGCGCTGCGCCCGACGGACCCCGGTCTGCGCCTCCTGCGCGCCCAAGTCCGCTGGCGCGTCGACGACGCCGCCGGCGCCGCCCACGACCTCGCGGCCGCCGAGGCGAGCGGCGCGGCGAGCGGCGAGGAACGCGTGCTACGCGCGGTCGCCTCGCTGCGCACCGAGATGGGACTGGCGGCGGACGGGGCTGGGTAGCGCGGGGGTCGCCGGGGCAGCGTAGGGTTGCGAGGGCAGCGGGGCGATCGGAAGATTCTTTGGGAACGCCTAGCGAGCCACCGACCCTAAGGGCGCGACGTCCCTAGAACGCCACCAGCTCGCGCAGCGCCGCGGCGATCTTGTGCTCGTCGGGCAGGTACTCGGCTTCCATCGCTGGATGCGCGGGCACCGGGGTGTCGAGGCCGGCGAGGCGGCCGACGGGTGCGTCGAGCTGCGCGAAGGCCTCTTCGGCGATGGTGGCGCAGATCTCCGCGCCGAAGCCGGCCGTGCGGTGAGCTTCGTATACCACGAGCGCGCGACCCGTCTTGGCCACGGAGGCCAGGACGGCCGCGCGGTCCCACGGGACGATCGTGCGCAGGTCGACGACCTCGATCGCGATGTCGTCCTCATCGGCGAGCAGCTGAGCGGCGAGCTCGGCTTTGTGCGCCATCGTGCCGTATGCGATCACCGTGGCGTCGGTGCCGGCACGGGCGATGCGGGCTACGCCGAGCGGCACGACGTGCTCGCCTTCGGGCACCTCGCCCTTCAGGCGGCGATAGAGGTACTTCTGCTCGAGGAAGATCACCGGATTCGGATCGCGGATGGCTGCCGTGAGCAGGCCCTTGGCATCGGCCGGCGTGGCGGGCATGACCACCTTGAGGCCGGGCACCTGGGCGAACCAGGCTTCGGGGCTCTGCGAGTGGAAGGGGCCGGCGCTGGCCCATGTCGCGCCCGCCGGCGCGCGTACGACAAGCGGGACCGGCTGGCCCCAGCGGTAATGGATCGTGGAGGTCATGTTGACCAGCGGATCGAAGCCGCTGGCGATGAAATCGGCGAATTGGATCTCCGCGATAGGGCGCATCCCGACCAGCGCGGCGCCGGTTGCGGCGCCGATGATCGCGTTCTCCGCGATGGGCGTGTCGATCACCCGGCGCGGGCCGAACTCGTCCAAGAATCCGTCGGTGACCTTGTAGACGCCGCCGTAGGTCGCGATGTCCTCGCCGATCAGGAAGACACGCTCGTCGTCGCGCATAGCCTGACGCATCGCCTCGCGGATGGCCTCCAGGTAGCTGATCACGTGGCTCATGCACCCGCTCCGGTGGTGGTGGAGCCGTCCGAGGTCGCGGTGTCCGTGGTTTGTCCATCCGATGCGAACACGCCTTCGTAGACGTCTTGCGGGTGCGGGTCTTCCATGGCCGCGGCGCGGTCGATCGCGGCGTCCACGATGCCCTTGTGCTCGGCGAGCATGGCGGCCTCGCGGCCATCGTCCCACAGACCGTCGGCGACGAGGCGCTCGCGCAGGCGATCGATCGGGTCGCGCACGGCCCATGCGGCGAGCTGCTCGGGCGGCACGTACTCGGCGGGGTCGATGATGGAGTGGCCGCGCATGCGCATCGTGACGCACTCGATGAGCGTCGGGCCGCCGCCGCTGCGCGCGCGCTCGACGGCCTCGCGCGCGGTGCGGTGCACCGCCTCCACGTCGTTGCCATCCACGCGGGCGCCGGCGATACCATAGGCCGACGCGCGCTCGGCGATCGTGGCGCCGCGGAACTCGCGCTCGGCGGGCGTGGATAACGCCCAGCCGTTGTTCTCGCAGATCATGACCAGCGGCACGTCCAGAACGGCCGCCATGTTGACCGCCTCGTGCCACGCCCCTGTCGAGGTGGATCCCTCGCCGAAGAAGGTCATGGCCACCCGCGCTTCGTCGCGCAAGCGGAAGGCAAGCGCGACCCCGACCGCCACAGGCAGGGAGTCGGGCAGCACGCTGATCATGCCGATGATCCCGCGCTTCATGTCGCCCATGTGCAGTCCGGAATCCTTGCCGGCGTTGGAGCTACCGCGCTTGCCCATGTACTGCGCGAAGATCTCCCATGGCTCCATACCGCGCACGAGGTGCGCGCCCATGTCGCGGTACATGGGCGCCATCACGTCGTCCGCCGCGAGGGCGGTGGCGCAGCCGACGGGGATGGCCTCCTGGCCGTGGCCGGTGTAGAGCCTTCCGACCATGCGGCCCTGGCCGGCAAGCGCCCAAGCGCCGTCTTCGATGGCCCGGCTGAGCCGCATATAATGGTAGAGCGCGTAACGGTCGTCGTTGGACAGAGACAAATCGACGTTCCTTGAGGCGTGGGGCGGAGATTGTAGGCCGCGCGCACAGGAGCGCGAAGCAACAACCACGGATTCGCACAGAAGACCGCACAGAAGAGAGGCGCAAACCACATGGGCAACACCCTAACGATCACCGACGCAGAGTTCGACAAGCAGGTCCTGCAGGCCGAAGGTCCGGTCTTGGTAGACTTTTGGGCCGAATGGTGCGGTCCGTGCCGCATGCTCGGTCCCGTCGTCGAAGAGATTGCCGAAGAGCACAGCGATGTGCTGACGGTCGGCAAGATGGACATCGACAGCCAGCAGGCCAAGCCGGCGGACTTCGGAGTGCAGAGCATCCCGACGCTCATCCTGTTCAAGGACGGGCAAGAGGCGGAGCGCCTCGTGGGCTTCATGCCCAAGGAGCGCATCATGGCCAAGCTGAAGCCGCATCTGGCCACCGCGACGGCCTAGCCGTCCGGCCAAACGTGCGGTCATCGAGCGGTCTGTGATGGCCCCCTCGACGGCGTACACGCATCATAGAAGAACCCGGAAGCCCGCATGGACTTCCGGGTTCTTCGTGCACCATGCGCGGCCGCTCGCCCGAACGAACCGCGGGCCGCGCGATTGGGAGGCGGCATGAGCCTGATGGAGTGGGTGGAGTTGCTGCGCGACACACCGCCGTGGGTCGGCGGCGGCGTGCTCTTCCTGGGCGCCCTCATCGAGTACGTGTTCCCGCCCTTTCCCGGCGACACGGTAGTGGTAGCCGGCGCGGCGCTCGTGACCGCATTCGGTTGGCAGCTGTGGCCCGTCCTCGGCATCGTCACGGCCGGCTCGGTCGCGGGGTCGATGGTCTCATGGGCGGTCGGGTGCGCCCTTGCGCGCGCCGATCGGCGCCGTTTGCGCGTCGCGCGGGAGGACGCGCCGAACGGTGCGGCGGACCGAGGAGACGACGACGGGCCGGCGCAGATCGATCGAGCTGCGGGGAGCGCCGTCGCGGGCGATCGCGTGCCCCGTCGTTCGCGCACCGCCGCACGATCCGACGGGCGCGTGCGCCAGGCGATGGAGCTACTCGCGGCGCGCTTCGAGCGCCACGGGGCGGCCTACCTCGCGCTCAACCGCTTCACCCCGGGAATCCGGACGCTCTTCTTCGTGGCGGCCGGTTGGGTGGGCATCGGCTGGCGTGAGACCATGTTCTGGTCGGCCGTGAGCGCCGCCGCCTGGAACGGCTTGCTCGTGGGGCTTGGCGTCGCCGTGGGCGACAACCTCGCGCTGCTCGAGCTATGGCTCGCGCGCTACGCCGCCGTGGTCAGCGTGATCGTCGCGCTCGTCATCGCGTGGAACGGATGGCGCGTGTGGCGCGCGGTGCGCGGGAACGGCCGAGCGTAGCGGGACTCGTGCAATAGCGATCGCCGCAACAAGACTCAGCGCAACGCACTACAACTCAGCGCAGCGCAACGCAACGCAACGCTACGACTCGTCCGCTAGCCCCATGCGCTGCCGCTTGGCTTCCCACTCCGATGCCTCGCGCTTGTTCGTCGTGGCCAGGGGCTCACCCGTGCGCAGGGACTCGATCTCGAGGCGTGTGAGGACCTCGCCGCCCAAGCGGTAGTCGAGGAAGGCCTCGGCGGCCATCGGCACGATGGGCTGGATCAATGCAAACATCGCGTAGGCGTAGTCGCGGATCTCGTCCTGGGCGTGGGAATCCATCCGTAGAGACAGGAAGTGCATGATGTTGTGCAGATCGCACTTCCAGTACCACTCCGTGTATACGCTCTGCGGCAGGCCGATGCGGGCCTGCTCGCGCGTGAGGCCTTGCTCGAGTAGCTCGCTGTAGCGCGCGTATTGCGTCTCGATGGCCGCCAGATAGTCCAGGAACTCGCTCGCGGTGGCGTTGGTGACCCGCTCGTCGCCGCCCTGCCGGTTCGTGGTCGACTGCAAACGCACGTTGCCCTCGGAAGGACGGTAGAAGCGCTCGGGTACGACCGAGTAACGCGCGGAGTACTCGTTGACGTTGGCGGTGCGATGCCGGATCCACTGGCGCGCCACGAAGATGGGCATCACGCAGTGGAACTTGAACTCGACCATCTCGAAGGGCGTCGTGTGCCGGTGCCGCGCGAGGTAGCGGATCAAGCCGCGGTCGTGGGACACCTTCTTCGTGCCGACGCCGTAGCTCACGCGCGCCGCCTGGACGATCGCGAAATCGGCCGTCTGCCCGACCGGGGCCAGGCGCGGCATCACGTCGACGAGAGCCATCAGGCCGTGGTCGTGGACCAGCACTTCGCGCCGGCCGTCGCCGTCCATGACATCGACGAGCTCGACCTCGGGCGCACGGCGCAGGATCGGGATCTCGTGGACGGGCAGGCGGGCGGGATGGGGGTGCGTCGTGCGCGGCGCATCGGGCTCGAGACCGGGCTGCGGATCGATGCCGGTGCCGGAGTCCTGCGGGTTGGGATCGCTCATGGGCCGAAAGGTAGCGGAGCGACCCAGGGGCGGCGAATTCGCGACAGCCGGTTGCGCGCCTCCGCGACTTGGGGGACCATGGTGGACCCGATATGCCCCCCGCGCGACCCCCTGGAAGCGCCTGGTGAGGAGAGAGAACCGTGCACCTGCGAATGACGAGATGGTTGGGACTGTTGCTGCTGATCGCGATGCTGCCCGCCGCCTGCCAGCGGCCGACGGTCGACGATGGCGCGGAGCCCGCGTTGGAAGGCGCGGCCGCCGATCTCGGCGACGCCGCCGAAGCCGAGGTGGCCGAGCCGGAATCACCGCCCGAGGATCAAGACGGTACGAGCTACCAGGTGGCCTGGCACGAAGGCAGCGTCGATCAGGCCTTCGACACGGCGCGCGCCGAGGACAAGCCGGTCTTCCTGTATTGGGGCGCGGTGTGGTGCCCGCCCTGTCATTACCTGAAGGAGAAGGTCTTCAAGACCGAGGCCTTCGCGACCAAGAGCGCCGAGTTCGTGATGGTCGAGCTGGACGGTGACACCGAGCTTGCCCAGACGCTGGGCGAAGACTTCGGGGTGATGGGCTACCCAACCGTCATCGTGCTCGACGGCGAGCGCAACGAGATCATGCGCATGACCAGCGGCATCCCCGCCGACGAGTACGCCGAGGTGCTGACGGCGGCCCAGGCCATGCAGCGCCCCGTGGCCGATGTGCTGACCGAGGTTATGGCGACCGGCCCCGCCGAGGCGCCGCCGGAGCTACTGCGCATGCTGGCCTACTACGCCTGGGGCCAGGACGACAAGATCGGCCTCCCTGCCGAAGAGGAGCTGAGCACCTTCCGCGCGCTCTACGAAGGTGCGCCGGACGAGCCGACCACGGTCAAGTCGCGCTTCCTAACGCTCTACCTCGACGCGTTGATCTCGGCCGACGGCGACGCGGCGGACGCCGCGGAAGAGGCCGGCACGGAGCCGGAGCCGGTTGTGAGCGCGGACGAACGCGCTGCGCTGGCCGAGCAGATGGGCATCGTGCTGCGCGACCCGATCCTGCGCAACGTCAACCTATGGCACGCGCAGTACTGGAGCCGCGAGACGGTGGTCCTGCTGTTCCCGGAGGAAGGCGAGGCGCGCGACGCCTTCGCGGCCGAGTGGAACGACGCGGCGATCGCGATGGAGGACGACGAGAATCTCGCTGTCGACGACCGCCTGAGCGCGATCTTCCCACAGATGGAGCTGTACAAGATGGCCAACCCGCCGGCGCCCGTCGAGGAGCCGGAAGCGGCGGATGAAGGCGGCGACACGGCCGGGGACGAGGGCGACGACGCGGCCGAGGGTCAGCCGGAGGTGGAACCCGCCCCGCCGCCGCCCCTCCTGTCTGAGGCCCTGCGCGACAAGGTGCGCGAGCGCGTCCAGTGGGCCGCGGTCAACGCCAAGGAAGGCGGCGAGATGCAGGCCGTCATGAACTCGATGGTCTGGCTGTTGCGCGAGGCCGAGCTCGAAGACGAGGCGGCGCCGCTGCTGGAGGCCTCCTTGGACAAGATGCTCGCGCCCTACTACTACATGAGCTCCCTGGCCAGCCTCGCCGATACGCCCGAGGAGAAGATCGCCTGGCGCAAGCGTGCCTGGGACGAGTCGGGCGGACGCGCCACGCGCTTCCAGTGGGGCCTTGGCTACGTGAGCACGTTGATGAGCGAAGCGCCGGATGACGCCGCGACGATCCAGTCCGAGACGATGGCCGTGCTCGACGAGCTCCTGGTCAACGATGATGCCTTCCATCAGCGCAACCAGCGCCGGCTGAACTCCCTCGCCTCCGCTCTCGAAGGCTGGAACGAGAAGGCCGAGGGCGCCCACACCGACGTCCTGACGGCCCTGCGCGAGCGCGTCACCTCCGAGTGCGAGCGCTGGGCGGACGCCCCTGTTGATCCGATGGCGGCCGAAGGCGAAGGCGCGGACGAGGCGGAAGGCGCCGAGGACGACGCAACCGGCGAGGGCGACGCGGAGAGCGCGGAGGCTGCAGCGGACGAGGCGAATGAGGCGGAATCCGAGGAGGAGGTCGATACGCCCTACTCGCGCTGTACCGGTTGGCTCGCACCGCAGCTCGAGGAGGCCGCGGACAACGCGTAGCGGTCGGTCCGATCGCGTGAAGTCGCCCCGGCGATCACGTCGCGAATAGGAACACGGTGAACACGTAGAACGAGGGGGCGGGTCGAATCGACCCGCCCCCTCGTGTTCTTCAATTCGCCCGGCATGTACGTTGCATACGACCTACCGCTTATCGAAGCGAGGTCTGGCCCCTGGCCTCCGTGACGGCCTTGCGGATCGTGTCCTGGGTGTACGTGTCGTACTTCAGCGGCGTCTCGTCGCTGTAGCCGCTGCTCAGACCGGGACCGAAGACAGCCAGCAGCGGGATGCCGACCCAGTCGAGCGCCTTGAGCTTGGCCTGCCCTTCCGGGTTGTCTCCCGTTAGGTCGACCTTCATCGGGACCACGTCGCCTTCGCGTAGGAGCGCGACGATGTCGGGTTGGTGGAGCACGCCGGCCTCGAGCGCCTTGCAGTTGAGGCACCACTCCGCCGTGAAGTCCATGACGACCACCGAGCCTTCGGCCTGGGCTTGGGCGAAGGCCTCGGGTGTGTAGTAGGTCCACGCGATCGGACCGTGGCTGGCAAGGCCCGACACGATCGCGGTTGTGCCGAGCGCAACCGCGAGCGCGATACCGGTGAACACCACCCGCTTGCCGGTGGACTCCGTGATCGCCCACGTGCGGCGGATCAGCCACAACGCGGCGAGCACCACGAAGGCCGCAACCACCCACCAATAGGCACGGCTGGCCGGCGCCGGCGGCTTCTGCAGCCATGCGGAGATCGGGATCCCGAGGAAGAACGCCGAAACGGCGAGCATGAACAGACCCATGACCTGCTTCACGAGTTCGCTGGCGGGCCCGCTTCGCGGCACGGCGGAGACCATGCCCGGTCGCGCAGAGAGCACGAGGTAGGGCAGCGCCATGCCGCCGCCGATCGCGCCGAATGTGGCCAGCGTCATGGCCGCGGGCTGCGTCGCGGCCCACGCGGCCGCGCTGCCCATGAAGGGCGCCGTGCAGGGTGTGGAGAGCACGGCGGTCAGGACACCGAAGAGGAACGAGCCGTGTACGGTGTCGTGGCTCGGGTTGAGGCGGTAGACCGACTGCGGCAGGTTGATGGCGAAGAGGCCGAACATTCCCAGCGCCATAATGCCGACGAAGAGGCCGACGACCAGCGAGAACCAACCCGTCTGGAACAGGCTGCTGATCGCGTCGAAGCCGGCGATGAACGCGATCGCGCCACCGATGGCCATCCAGAAGGTCACGACACCGACCGCCATGGCCACGCCGAGAAGCAAGAGCCGCTTGCTGTCGCCGGCGGCGCGGGAAAGGCCCATGATCTTCAGCGGGATCACGGGCAGCACACAGGGCGTCAGGTTGAGCAGGAATCCGCCGAGGGCAGCGAGGAGCAGCAGCAGCACGAAGCCGGCGGGCCCGCAGGGCGACAGCGGGAACGAGCGGCCGAAGAAGTTGACGTCGATCGCCTCGCAGGCGCCTGCCGTCGCGGCGACGGCAACGCCCGTTCCGCCCGCACCGAAGGCCGGCGCTTGGCTAAAGACGTTGCCGTCGAACGAGGCGAAGAGCGTCGCGTCGCCGCCCGGACCGGCCGCGCCGGGGGCGACGATCTCCAGCTCGGTCTGCAGCAAGCGTGTCTCAGGCGCATAGCACACGTACTCGTCGCACGACTGGAACGCGATCCGGACAGGGATGCTCAGCGGGCCGGGCGATACGTCGGGTCCGACCTGGACGGGAATGTACGCAACCGATCGGCCGGCGAAGGAGAGCAGCTCGACCGGCGCGCCCGTGTAGCGCACGGGCAATCCGACCGGCGCGGGGTATTGGGTCGGCCACGCGGACCACCCTTCCGGCAGACCGTCCGGCGCGAGATCGACCTCGGTCGGGATCGCGGACTCGGCGTCGAACATGCCGTCGAACTCGGCCGGCAGCACCACCTGGGGGCGATCGGGCCAGGCGTGGAAGCCCTCGCCGAACTCCATGACGACCGCCAGGGCCAACCGGTCGCCGGGTTCCACCTGCCCCTGCTGCGGAACGATCGAGAACTCGACCTGGGGGCCTGCCGCGCCGGGTTGGGCGCGGGCCGGCGCGGCACTCGCTGCGAAGAAGACGGCAGCCATTGCGAGGATCGACGCGATACGTACGGCCGACATCGACCGAAAAATGCGGGTGCGGCAAAGGTTCGTGCTTGAATCAGACATCCGACTGCTCCTGCCCCACGAGGGCGCGTCGCCCCGAAGGGGCCGTTGAAGTCGCATCGTACAAACGCCAACCGTACCGCCGATTCCTGATCAAGGGATGAGCGCTGCGGCGTGGGCGCTGAAATCCGCGCGGCAGGCCGACGCAACGACGGGCTGGAGACGGTCGAGTCTAGGACCGCCCCCAGCCCGTGTCAACGGCTCGCGGGCACGTGCGCAGCTACCGGTTGCGACGTGGCCGATGCGAATTGGCTCGACCGCGACTACCCGGAGGTCAGCCTCCCAGGCGGGCGAGCACCCCACGGGCGAACACGCGAACCTCGGCGGCTTCCTCTTCGGGAAGCTCTTCGCTGCCCCGACCGTCGAGATAGCTCGGGCCTTCGTAATACGGCTGACGGGTCGAGGTCCACGTCAGGAAGCGCTCGAGCTCGTCGGCCGTCAACCAACCTTCCACCGTGGACTCCAAGCCTTGCTGCGAGCCCGCGTCCGGCTGCGAGCCGTCCGGGCCGCCCGGACACGCGCCATCACGCGTGGATGCGTAGGCGTAGCCGTGGGCGAGCACGAGCAGGTGGCGACAGCTAACCGCAGTCTGCGAACCATCCGAAGGCACATCTTCCTGCCACCAGCTCATAGCGGTACGCCCCGTGGCGCTCACGCGACCGGCGGCCAACTCGCCGTAGCTATCCTCGGCCCACCGCTCCAGCACACGGTGCCACGGCGGCCCTTGCTGGTCGCCCGTGCCGCGCACAACCAGCACATGCTCGCCGCCCTGAACGATCATCGGGCGGACCTGGTCTCGCAGCGCAGCCCACTGCGGAGGTACGCCGTCAATCTCAGACTCGACCGCCGTACAGCTGCCGATAAAGGTGTGATCCTCGGTGATCGCGAGTTGGCGGCAGGTCGGCTCCCCGCCACCGCTGTAGTCGGTGTGCGACCACAAGAACTCGGCGTCCTCCGGAAAGCCGCTGCCAATCGACGGCAACGGTAGGGCGGGCGCTTCGGGGATCTCGAGCAACACCAAGGACTCGGCGACGGAGGTGAAGAGCGCTTCCATCTGCGCGTTCTCCTCCGATCGCGCGGGCTCGTCCGGCATGAACATCCACGTCATCAGCCGGTCGCGATCCACCAGGATCACCTGACGGTTGAGCTCCTGCCCGGGCAACCTGTCGAGCGCGATGGCCTCGATACCGCCGAACGTAATCTCGCGTCCGACGTCGGCGTCCGATCGATCGCCCGGCAGCCGGTGGTTGGCGACGACTTGCTCGACGGCCATCGTCCGGTTGCGGCCGAGCGCATGCTCGACGTTGACGAAGAGACGCTCCCTATGGCCCAACGTGTCGGCCGGCGCGAGGACCATGAGCGACCCATTGTCCATCTCGCGGGCTTCGAATCCGGCCGGCACGAGAAAGCACACACCGATGCGCTCCCCACTGACGAGCACCCTGTCATCGTCCGAGGTGGGGCAAGCGAGGGACGTGCCAAAGAGATCGACCGGCGGCGCGTTGCCGTCCCCGTCGACTGGGACGTCGACCACGCTGTCGACAGGCGCATCTGCAGGCATATCGGCGGGTGCGTTCGGCGAAAGCCCGGTACCCGGCTGGTCGGCCGGAGGGGAACAGCTGGTCGCTATGAGGGAGAGGGTGGCCAAGAGCGCCACGGCGGCTGACGAGGTGGAGAACGGCGAGGAAGAGAGGGGGAACAAGCGGACCATGGGGTGGCCCTCCTTGCGTGTCCGCGCGACGCGCGGAGTCATCGGACATGGGTGCCTCGACCACGACAGCGCACCCCCGGCGAACGGGCGTGCGCTGTGCAGACTGGGCTCGAATTTTCGCGTGTCAGTATACCGTGCAAACGGTCCAATTTGACGCGTCGATCCCGTGGATTTTCGCCCCGTGCCGCGCGTGGAATTCGGGCTCGTCGCGCTCCACAAGAATCGACGCGCGAACCGTCTCGCTACGCCTCCGCCCCCTGCACCGTCACCGTGATCCGGCGCCCTTCGGCGCGATCCCGATGCTCGCACAGGTAGATTCCCTGCCACGTGCCCAGCGCCAGGCGCCCATCCGTAATCGGTAGGGAGAGGAAGCTCCCCGTGAGGATGCTTTTCACGTGCGACGGCATATCGTCCGGCCCCTCATGTGTGTGGGTCCACGCGGTCCATGCCTCGGGCACGGCCTCATCGAGCCAGCGCCGCACATCGGCGCGCACGCTGGGATCTGCGTTCTCGTTGAGCGCCAAGGAGGCGGACGTATGACGGATGAAGACGTGGAGCAGGCCGATGCGCAGGCCTGCGATCTCCGGCACCGCGCGCACGATCTCTTCCGTGATGAGGTGGACGCCACGTGCACGGGGAGCGAGGCGGATCGAGCGCTGGTACAAGGTCATGGGTGTGGTTCCGCAGGGGGAGTTTGTCGGCAAACTGCGAGCCCCTCGACCTAGGCCTCAAGCACGGTCAGGGGGAGTCCCTCGGAAGGGAAGCGCCGATCACACGTGGCGACGACCACATTGTCGAGCGACGTGGCCTGCGCCCAAATCAATGCGTCCGTGATCGATACGCGACCCGAGTTC
>JAJCYU010000369.1 GCA_029262755.1 Anaerolineae bacterium | reverse complement strand
TCGCGCTGCAGATGGCGGGCATGCGCGCCGTGCAGAACGCTGCCATGCACGAGGCCGATCGTTGGCTGCAGCCGTCGCTTCAGAGCGAGTCCGAGCACCCGGACGTGCTCGTGCGGGGAGCCTGCCTCTCGGCAATGGGCTACCTGCACATGATGCGAGGCGGCTTCCCAGCGGCGAAGTCTGCGTTCCACGAGGCGGCACGTTGCTTCCAGGACGTCGGTCACAAGGAGTATCTGGGCGAATCGTTGGCCATGATCGCCCAGACCTGCTGGCTGACCGGGGACTGGCCGGGCGTCGTCGAGCATGCGCGGCCCGCGCGCGACGTCTTCACGAGCGCGGGCATCCGCCCCGAGGCCGCGAAGGTGGAGGCCTTGGAGGGAGCCGCGCTCCAGCGCCTCGGCCGGCCACGAGACGCGCCGGCACCGCTGCTTTCCTGCCTGGAGGTGATCCTCCCTACGCAGTCGACGAATACGCAAGACGATAGAGACGATCTCGCGTTGGCCGCCCTCGCCGCCGTCTACCTCGACCTAGTCTGGACCGACGAGGCCGCGTGGATCGTGGGCGCCTCCGAGGGCGTGCTCGACCTCGCGCCCGAGGACGCCACGAACACGCTGTCCGCACTGGACGGGCCCGAGCACGAGGCGGCCCGCCGCGAAGGGGCGGCGATGGGGCTGGCGGCGGTGGTGGAGCGGATCGGGCGGCGGGCGGCGGGTGGCGGGGGGGGGTAATCGCGACTCGGTTCTCGGCATTGCCCAACATGAATTCGGCCTTGCTCCAATCCGGATCATCCACTCCGCGCAGCAAGATTCGTCGAATGGCTCACCGTGGGCATCACTCCGCACTACCCCCCGAACCCAGCCACTCTGGGTCCAGCTTCTTGAGCGCCTCCCTCATGAGCGGGCGCAGTCGATACCGGGGATCGGCGTCGGCGTCGTCGCCAATCGGTTGAAACCACTCTAGCGCGAAGCCGATTCCTGGCTTCGTCCGTTTGCAGTAACCGGGGGTGTAATTGATTCGGGTGCCGAAAGCGCCGATGACCCCACCCAAGTCCTTGCGGTCCCGCCGCGGCATTTGCGCTACGAGATCATCCGGGCTGACCCCAACGTCTCCCGCTGCATACAGCTCGCGGTAGAGCTGTTGTTGGCCGCGTGGGACTCCCCTGCGCGTCAGCAACCGGACGTAGTCATCGATGGTAGGCACATCATCCTCGCCGTCCGCGAGGTCCATCGCGGCTGGGTTCGACGCACGCGCGGCGCCATCGTTGCCGATCGCTGCATCGATGGAATCACCCAGCCAAACGAGGCCTGCTTCGCCGTTGAGCCGCTCGACAAGGCTGGGCTCGCGTAAGTGCTTGACCGCGTTGCGCAGTTCGCGGACGGCTGTCATATGCCTTAGAAAGTCCTCACGGCTCCTGAAAACGTGCTCGAAGTAGGGCCAATTCGCCTTCTTGCTTACGATCGACTCGTAGCCGCCGAGGTCGCACAATGGAAGGCGGGCACGGCCTGCGGCAAAGTCCGCCTCCGTCTTGCCCGGCTCCCGCTTCAGCGCGGCGGCCACATGCCGGTCGACCCGCTCGGCCAAGCCGGACGGCACCACGCGCGCCCAATAGTCTGCGCCGACCGCCTCCAGCAACACCGTGTCCAGCAGAGTGCGAAAGCGTTTCTCGAATGCATCCAAGGCCGCGTTCTCTTCCCCTGGCGCTAAACGATCGTCTTGCGGGACGAGCTCGTCCGGAATCCCGAGAAAATCCTGAACGCTCCGCCAGATCCGCTTGCGGCGAGCACGCAGAAAGCCTTCGTAGGCATCGTAGTCGAGCAGTTCTTCCGGAATCAGGTAGTCGCCCATCGTGCCGGGATGCTGCGCGAAGTACGTGCCTGGATCCTGGTCGCGCTTCCAGATGTTGTCCTCCTTGGACACCAGCCGAAGATTCGCGAAGTCGTCCATCATCTGCCGGCTATATCCTCGGTCGCGCAAGCCCTTCTGCGGGAAGATATGATCGACCTCCGGACGATGCCGGCGCTTGCCGATGGGGAGAAGCACTCCTCGCTCGAGTATGTTCATCAGAAGCATCGGGTTGCGCTGTAGCAGTGCATTGTCGATTCGGTCGTGGCCGGTGCGTTGACGAATGAACTCTCGGAAGCCGTCGAGCGGGAACTCACCCGGGTCGGCAGCATGCGCCGGCATGAGCGTGTATCGGGTCACGCCGTTCGTTCGGCTGTCGGCGTGCCGGGAGAAGGCCGACGAGAGAAGCGCGAGGTACATCGCGTGCTTGATCGACTGGGAGTTCTCCTCTCCCCGTGGCCGCTTGCCTCCATTCAAGTAGAAGTAATAGGTGAAGGGAACGAGACTGTTGTAGGAACCAAGCACGCGTCCGTCGAGAATTCTGGCGTGCTCGACGAGAAAGTCGACGGTGCTTCGTAGCGCCGTGGCTATCGTCGGAAACTCTTTCTCGATCTGCTCGATCGTCTCTCCCTCGCGGAGCCGGTCGACGCTATAGCGCGCCCCGCGGCCGCAACAAACCAGTGCGCAACGAAGTACGAAGTCCTTGCTGAAATCGAACCGCCCCTTGCTGTTCAGGTCCTCAATAAGATCGTCGATGCTATCGGAAGCCCCTTCCCAGCCGAGCTGCATCAGCGAAAACATCAAGTCGCTCTTGCTGAGCACCTCGCCCCCGGAATTGATTCGCACGAAGATCTCGAGGATCTCATTGATAGGCGTCACCGCCGCATCATCACCGTAGTTCTGATCAATGGTGTAGTGGTTCAGTACCGGCTCGGCCTTGAGCTTGGAGAAGGCCGTGTCGACGTTGATGTCGATCACCGCTATACGTGCGCTGTCGTCGATTCCCGCGGCCTCCGAGTAGCGACCGACCAGATGCCGGCGCTGCGGTATGCCCTGGCATCCGTATATCTCACTCAAAGGCACCCAATAGCCTTCTGTATCCGACTCCTGGTTACGCTTCGCGGCTGCCTCGTCCGTCAGGAATTCGAAGCCATGGAGCTCTTCAGCGCCGTTGCGACCGGAGGAGCCACTGAGCACGTCGAAAAAGAGACGGGCCCGATCTCGCTCGCCTTCCAAGGCAAGATAGAGCGACTGCAGCCGCTGCTGACCGTCGAGCACCAATGTACCGGGCTGGCCGTTGGGTTTGACCCTGAACGTATGGCGAATGGTGTCCGTCCAGGACGACTCGAAGGCGCGGTACTGAACCCGCTGGCGTGTGTTCCAGAACAGCAAGGTGCCCACCGGATAGCCGCGCATGAGCGAGTCGAGGAACAAGTAGATGCGATCAGACGACCAAACGAAATCGCGCTGGATTGCCGGCAACAAAAGTTGCCCATCACGGATCTGTCGCATGGCGGATGAGATGGTCAGGCTGTTGTAGGACATAGAACACCACCTCGCGAAACGAGCCGTCAACTCGCATTCATATGCGATTGCTCAATGAAAACTAGACGATTCTCACCGTACCATCACCAATGACCTTGCGCTAGGCATTGCTATGCGCCGCTCGTAGGTACACCCGCTGCAGCTCCGCTTCTTCGCACAACTCGCGCGCCATCTCCTTCATGTTCCGCTCGAGGTCGTCGGTCGTTCCGCCGAGCCAGACCGAGCGTGCACGGACCGCGACGCCCCGAATGTGCCGTGCATCGCGAATCGAGCTTGCCGCGGGGTACAAGAGAATTCCGGACTGGATACCGAGAGCCCGGCAGTAGGTATACATCTGATAGAGATCCGCCCTGGCGGGGCCGTCCTTGTACTTCTTGAACTTCGTGTCGACGGCCAGGACATCGTGCTCGCCTTCGGCAAGCACAATATCTACGTAGGCTTGCTCCAATCCCTTCTCATCGAGGGTCAGGGTGTATTGGGGGATGGCGCGAAGCTCGGAGGCAGCATCGATCCTTCGCAGGTAGCTGGACAGGTAGGCAGCGATGAAGGCCTCGAAGAGCCGGTTGAGGTCGACCAGGAAGGTGGCGAACGGCACGCTGCCTTGCGAGAATCGAACATGCAGGTGACGCCACAGTAGGCGAGCCAGGGCCAAGGGCCCTTCGTAGTGCCGATTCAACGGGTGGAAGCGAACAGCATCAAAGTCGCGCTCAGCGATCGGTACGTACTCCACGTGATCGAACGCGCGCACGATGTGGTGCACGCGTTGCCGGAGTCGCGGGATCGAGCGGTAGCGAATCCCGGCCAGCGAGATAAGTACATGCTTCAGCAGCTGGTTCTCCGCAACGTCGGCCGTGTGCTGAGACCAGCGCACGGCGAAGCGCTCCGGGTGAACGATCTGTCCGCGCACGTGCCGCAGCAGGTCGAGTCGGCCGCGCAGCCTGGATTGGTCGCCGCGATGCTGCACGTAGGCGCGGTGAAGCCCGTGCCGCTCCAGGTTCTCTACCTGCGAGGCGAAGGCCGCGACCAGGTACTCCAGCAGTCCAACGTCTTTGTCGTAGGCTCGAAGGTCGTGTCGGAAGTGCGCGAGATTGCCCACGTAGCCGAGCATCCACATCACGTTGGGCAGCGGGGCCTTCGCGGATCGAATGTGGATGTGCGTAGTCCCGATAACCAGGTCGCCGATGAACTGGCGTGCCGTCAGCCAGTACGTTCCGGGCGCCTCCCAAGCCGGGTCGATCCGGAGGTACTTGGACAAACGCTCCGCGATCGTCTCCGCCTCGTCCCGGGGCAAGGCGACGGGCGCGCTGCTCTTGCGGTACTCGACCATCCGGATGACCCGCGCGACCTCATCCATCGCTGGACGGTACATCCGGCCGGCGCAGTCGCTTCATGCGCGGACTGTCCCAGCGAAGCTCGGCCATGCGGCCGGGGTCCCCGACGAAATAAGTCTCCAGGTAGGGCTCGATGCTCCGTCGCCAGATGCGCCGCAGGCGTTCCTCCGTCAAGGCCTGGTCCATGAAGTAGCTGACGCCGATCTGGTAGTCCTCTTCGTCGATGGTCTCTTTGAGAAGCCTGAAGTAGGGCAGCAGATAGGGCATGTCCGGCTCGTTCCGTTCCACCCAACGTTCCAGGATCCCGACGTCGGCCGGGCAGCGAATGAAGTGGAATCGCCGCCGCAGGGCGAAGTCCATCAGGGAGATGGAGCGATCGGCTGTGTTCATCGTGCCGATGATGTACACGTTCCTGGGGATTCTGAATGTCTTGCCGGAGTAGGGAAGGCGCACAAGTGCCGCGTCATCACGGTATTCCAAGGCGTACATGAGCTCGCCGAAGATGCTGGCGATGTTGCCGCGATTGATCTCGTCGATCACGAAGACACACGGGCCGTCCTGTTCCTCGGCGTTGCGGCAGAACTGGGCGAAGGAGCCGGATCGAATGGGATACTCGACCATCCTGCGTCCATCGTGTTCCTTGCTCTCGGGCCGGATGCCCTCGATAAACTCTTCGTAGCTGTATGCGGGGTGGAACTGCACGATCTGCAACCGGCTCTCTTCCGGTCGCGCCGTGCCGATCAGCGATTTGGCCAGCTCCCGCGCCAGGAATGTCTTGCCCGTGCCGGGCGGGCCATAGAAGACCACCTGCCCCTTCTCGCGGAGCAGCTCCGTGACCTCATCGTGCCGCCGGCGATCAGCCTGATAGGCGTTGCGGAGGAAGTCGTCCACGGTGTATTCGACCGCATCCGCCACGTCTGCATCTGGGTCGTCGGACTCCAGTGTCTCCGGGAAGTGACTGCGAATCTCGTCGAAGTCCGCTGCTGGAATCGTCTGCACCGTACCGCCGAAGAAGCGGTTGCGCGCGGACGGCGAAAGGCTTTCTACGGAGAGTTCGCGCTCGAACCACTCTACGCGAAGGCGGCGGAGGAACTTGCCGTCCCAATAGTCTTCGGCCGGCGGAATCTCCAGTTCGCTGTCAAGATCGTAGGCTTCCAGCACGCGTCCAATGCCTCCAATGCGCTTCTGACGCAGGAAGGCCACGACCCAGTCGCCGGGTCGGATCGAGGAGAACTCGCGCAATTGCCAGTTGTCAGGGTCGACCTCCGCTAGGCCCACGGCTGCGATTCCCTGCTCCAAGCATGTCGGCCACACGGTCCCGTACTCTTTCTGGTCCGGCAAGGTGATGCGCCATGCGCGAGCTGCACGACCAGCGGGCTCTTCGTCGTTCTGACGAAGGTCGCCCTTGTGTACCTGATTGAAGAGCTGATCGATCTCCATGTTGATGGGTACATCCGCGTGAAGTCGTCCCACAGTGGCCTCATACACGCCGCGGAACTGAAGAAACGCCTCACGGAAGTCTGCGTAGTCCTGGCCGGGATCGTATCCGAAGAAGCGCAGCCCTTCTTCGGCGCACCCGTTGTGCAGGGGATAGCGCTCCGGGTCATGCCAAGCCACCAACTCGCCGGCAATGGACTTGCCCACATGTTTCAGTTTGAGCTCGCCGATGCGCTTCTCGACCGGCTTATAGTGGTCGGTCAGGAAGGTCGACAGCTCGCTACGCACGTCCTCGATCGTGTTGTGGCGCAGGATGTTGGTTTTCTGCCTCTGCGCGGAATGGACGCTCTCGAGCACTGTCTGCAATCCGGCCTCTGTAAATTCTTCCTCTTTGGACGAGAGGAGCTCCAGCACGGGCTGAATGGCCGCCAATCTTCGCCGCACCATCACGAAGTCGAAGTTGTCCCCTTGGTCCGCTCTGCCCTCCAATCCCCACCGGAGGAGCCTCCGCAGCTTGTCTTCAGGCAGTCCTGAATCCCTCATCGAATCGGGCGGGTCGTCAAGCCCCAAGCGCGGACCGGTGAGGGTCGATTCCGTCTCCAGGATCAGATAGCGATCCAGGTCTAGATCGAGCTGGCGGAAGCGGTGTCCGTCTTCGGTTTCGTCCATCAAGTGAAGGTTGTAGAAGCCCCGGTTCTTGGTCGGGCTCAGCTCCGCGCGCTCGAAGGCCGCGACGATCTCGCCCAGCGGGACCCCGAAAATCCACATCCGTTCGTTCACCTCGTCCGTCCAGACGAAGAGGTAGAGGTCGTTCTCCGCCAGACGCTCCTCGAGGTACTTCTCCCGCACCGAGAACCAGGTGTTGCCGTTGGCATAGGAGAACATGAGCCGCCGGCCGTCCTCCAGTTGGTAGTACTGCGTGCCGAGCGGCTCCATCGCGCCGAAGTGCTCTTCGAGATGCTGCTCGATCTCGCGTTCCTTCAGCGTCTTGAACTGGGATTCGAGGCTCACGGTAGTTGGCTCCAGCATTGATAGCCCGGCAGATATGAGTGCGAACACACATGGTACTGGGAAACTGGAGACGGGCACGTACAATGCGCTCGGTCGCAGTTGGATCATTGCGGCGCTTACGATGTCCGGGCAGCCTTCATCCGCCGGAGGACTACGAATGGCCGACGACCCAACCAGTCCCGTCGAATTCTGTTGGGCTGTCATTGAGCAGCGATGGGACGGCCAGCAGGTGCTTGGCATCGTGCGCCGCGATACGCTTGAGCATTGGATTGCCCGGCATCAAGTGTTCGAGTGCTCCACATGGGGAGAGCTTCGCACGTCTCTAGCACCGGAGCTGTTCACGGAGATTTGCGATCTCTGCGGCTTCGATTCCGCACTTGACGCGGACCCCGGCAATCCTGACGATGCACCCCCTTCGGATGACACCCCCTTCGACGGCACGTCCGACATCACGGCATTCGAAGAAGGGGACTGGCCGCCGGCGTTGGCGGCGCTTGTCTATGACGATGTGCCCATGGAGGTCCTGAATGCGCATGGAGCGTTCGGAGCCACGGGGCTCAACGGCATCTACGCCACGATCGCCGCCGCATCCAGAGACGCGGTCCTTCGCGTTCTCGCCGCAAGGGGCCATCGACTAACCGAGGATCCCCGCATCGACGACCTTGCCAACCCCTGGTTCTGCTGGTGAGGACTAGCCTTGCCGGCGATCGCTTCATTGTCCTCGGCGCCGACGTTTTCAACCGTCGCCCGAGCGTCGACATGAGATCGTCGGCCATGACCGACACGTGCGGATCTGTCAGCAGGCGTGGAGAGCGAGCTCATGGGTCGCATAGTCAGTTGGGCTCAGTCGGTAGCGAGATCGTCGGCGGGCACTCTGGCGCGTGAACGATGCGACGCTGAGCTATCGGCGGTCATTGGATCGGGCGCCGGGACACTTCCGGCGGTCGGTGCGGTGGGAGGGGGCGGCGTCAGGTGATCGGGACTCGATCGGAACGCCGTGATCTTGCGGTGAGTTCATTTCGGATCGCACCACCGCCACGTTCGCGATAACGTACGTCTCTGCGAACAACGCTCCTCACTATTCTCTCTAACGCGAATAGCCGCCGACTCGGACCACACGATGGAATTCCTTGGCGCACGACCACGAATACCACTGTAGGCTTCTCAGCAGATTGCTGTTGATGTGCTTGGGTTTGCCATCGACAAGGATATTGTCATGGTGATCATTGGCGCGCTGGTAGGCGGTGGGCTCAGCATTCTCGCGACATTATTCTCTCAGTGGCAGCGAGGTAGGCATGAATGGCGACTCAAGAATGCGGAATGGGAGAGGCGGGTGTAATCGATCACCAGAAAGACAAGATCGTAATCATCGCAGAGCCGGCCGCCCACTGGCGCTTCGCAATCCTTTCTCGATGGCGGACATGACATCGCGCACCACCAAATCCACGCACTTGCAGACCTTGTCGTCCGGCGCAAACGCGCAAAGGGCCCCTTCGGAATGCTCTAGCAGCACGACGCCGGCCACATCTCGAATTCGCTCGAACATCTGCGAGACGATCGGGCTAGCAAGAGTGGAGTCCACAGCCGGTTGCTCAAGGAAGTCATTGAGCATTTCTCCCCACCCTTCGTAGCTTCCATCAAGATCTACCCATAGCCCACGGAAGGCTCCCTTCACCGACTCAGGTGGGTCATTGAAATCGACCTCGAACGTCATCAACGAATCCAAGCCCGATACAGGACCCGAATCGACCAGTAGCCCAGCCCCTTCCACCATGGAAGACCATGCGACAATGTGCTGGCAGCAGTCCCCGTCGAACGAGACGCTTGTACCGCAGATGGGGCAATGTAGCCAGCCGCAACAGTTGAAATCGTTCTCGGCGTCCAGAGAACGTTTACATTGGCTGCACACTATGCGGTCGTCCAACTTGCCGTCCTTTGCTACAGGGGCAGTCGCTGCCAAGGCACCGACGCATTTTCTCGCCCGCTCAGGAGCCTGGAGAGCGCCCACCCACGCGGTGGAAGCAAGCGCGAACAGCACGATTTAGCCCTCTCCAGTAGCTTTTGTTGTTGGCGCGACCTGGCCATTCAGAGTTGTCCGTTCCGCGGTTCGGACGCCGGCCATACCCCCCGCGCCGTCCCTAGACTCAAAAACAGTACGACGAGACCTCTTGCCCCTGCGCATCGTACAGGTGCCCACAGTCGCCCTTGTTGTTCCAGAGTGCTTTGCCACTGCCGAAGCTGAAACCGCACGACTCAGGGTGATGTTCGTTGGTGTACACGCGACAGGATTGACCAGGTGCCAGGTCAAACCCTGGAAACCGGAAGTCCTGGCCGTCATCCCCGGCATTCAGACGCCAACCGGCGAGATTCACCGGGCTACCACCTTGATTGGTGATCTGAGCGTATTCATCATCCTCGGTGCGAGACACGGCTCCATCAAAGTAGACGTACGAGATCACGACCACGCCGGGCACCGGCGCCGGTGGAGGCGGCACTGCTGTCGGCTGCGGTGGCACGTCGGTCGGAGGCGGAGGCGGTGGCTCGGTCGGCGCGATCGTCGGGGGCACGGGCGTCGCGGTAGCCGGCAACACGGTGGCCGTCGGAGGAGCGGTAGTAGGCGGCACATCGGTCTCGGTAGGGCGATCAGTCGCAGTCGGAGCAACCTCCGGCGGCTGTGTTGGGGGCACATCGGGGACCTGATCTTCCGAGTCCACTTTACTCGATAGCAACGGGCTGACAGCGTCTTCGTCTGTACCGGTCCGTGCCTCGCGTATGGGGTCTTGCAACGCCGCGTCGTCCGGCTGCACGGCCGGCACCACCGCCCCCAAGGCGATCATCCCGCCAAAGAAAAGCAGGATCCAGCCGCTAAGCTTGCCGAACAGATTCTTCGATCGGACGAGCGGAACACGATCACGCAGTCCCTTGAAGTTTGTGAGGAGGGCTGAGCCGAAGAGCAAGCCGGCGCCAAGCACGAATCCAACCGCGTCCCCGGTTAGCACGAGGAGGGCGACAAACCCATACACGCTCGATGCAAGGAATTTCTTCCATGGTCGTCCGGTTCGGAAGCCCGGCACCTGACGGAGAACGTCGTGAATGAGGTCGATGATGTTCCTCCTACGGGGTGTGCGGAGAAGCGCACATTACGTATCGCGCGCGCATGCGCCCAGCGTCTCTCATCGAGAATATCCCTCAACTTCCGGCGCCGCCACCCCGCACTACCGCCACCACAACCTCCGCAACCGTCTCCGCCGAGCGTCCTTCGGTCAACACCACGTGCGTTGCCAGTCGCTCGTAGCGGTCGTCCGCGAGGAAGTCCTCGTTCCAGTCTCCCTGCGCCAGGTGTTCTGGACGCTGGCGCGCGCGTAGGACGCGCAAGCACTCGGCACGGTCACGCGCGGGCAGCAGCAACACCACGGGCCGCGCCGCCTCCAGCGCGCGGACGATACGCGCCTGATCCTCCGCGTCCGGCACGATCGGGTGGCCTCTTCCCAGCTCGAGAACGCCCGTTGTGTGCTCGGCCAAGAAACGCTCGACGGCGGCCATGAAGAAGCGGCGACGGTACCCATACCACGCCCAGTCGCCCTCGCGCTCGCGTATGAAAGCCGCGCGCTGCTCGTCGAAGCCGGCCGCCATCACATAGTCCCGCTCCAGCTCGTCCAGCGACACGAAAGGCAGCACGAGCCGCTCGGCCACCAGCCGTCCGACCGTCGTCTTGCCCGCCTTCATCGGCCCGATGAGCACGACGCGCTCCGACCGGCGCGACGCAACCGCGCTGGGTTCGCCGGCATTCCGCCGCTGGGGCTTGCTCATTCTTCGCGCTCCACGGATTCCTCGGAAAGATCCCATCAGGGCCGATCGCACGCGCATGGCAGGCGCATGGCACGCTGCCGCTTCCACGGCCACGCTGGAGCATACATCCTGGGCACGCACTCCAGCCCTCCCCCAGGACGATCTGCCATGACCTTGAGCCCGGGCCCTTCCCCCCGCATCCTCGTCTGGAACGCCGAGCGCAAGTCCCCCCGCGGCCCCACCGGCTCGCGCATCCCCGCGTTCCTCGCCCGGTATGCGCCGGACATCGTGCTCCTCACGGAGGGCGAGACGGGGCTCTTGCCGCCGGGCGGGCACGTCATCACCGCCCGGCCGCTGCCCGACGCGTATTTCCGTCCGGCCGAGCGACGCGTGCTCGCCTGGAGCCGCGAGCCGTGGACGGAGGTCGAAGACTACGCGGCGTTTGAGCGGCTTCGGCTGAGCCTGCCGAGTGCGCATACCGACGAAAGCGCATCCGGCGACACGGACGGTACCGCCACCACCTTCGGCCCCGACGACCACGAAGACCCGCGCGCCGTTCTCGCCGGCCGCATGGTCTCCGGCACCACCACGACCGTGCTCGGCCCTGTGCGCGTTCACGGCCTGTGCATCTCGTGGCACTTTGCTCGCGTGCGCTGGAGCCCCGTCCGCCGGCGGCCGTGGCAGGACCATATGGCCTACCTGGACGCGCTCGCACCCATCCTCGCCGACAGCGTTGCCGACGCCTCGATCCCCACCATCGCCGGCGGCGACTTCAACCAGACCGTACCACGCGCGAAGGGCCAGCCGCTCGCGCCTACCGATCGGCTCGCACAGGTCTTCGCGTCGCCGTGGTCCATCGTGACGGCCGGCGCCACCGCGACGCGGGACGACGACCCGGCGCGGCCGCTGATCGACCACCTCGCCGTTTCCGGCGGGCTGCGCGCCACGTCGGTCGAGGGCTTCGGCAACCGTGACGCGGACGGCCGGCGGTTGAGCGATCACACGGGCTGCGTTGTGACCATCGCGCGCGCCTGAAGGCACGCCCGTCCTCCCCGCCCCCCTACGCCCCCTCACCAAACCCTCATCAAACACGAGGAACCGCTCGCCTTGCTGCCACGTTCCCTCCCCCGAAGCGCTTCAACCTCCTTACCCAAATCCGCCCCGCACCCGCCCTCCAGATCCGCCCCACCAGGACCGCCCTTCACCCACCGCCCCGACCGCTTTTCCTTCTTGTTTGGCCTCTAGATCGTGAAAGGAGATTGCTATGGCCACGTTGATTCAAGCCGTCACCGCCTTCCGACCCCGCGTCGCATCTAAGGACACCATCGGTCTCGATACCCTTACGGTGCGCCTGACCCACGGCTCGTTGGTCAAGACCTCCATCGCGCAGATGGTGCTCTACGACCTCGCCGAGCAGATTCGCATCGCCCTGTTGGAGGGGCACCCCGTGAGCCTTCCCGGCGTCGGGCGCTTCAGCGTCTCCATGGGCACCGACGGCCGGCTGCGGCCCAACATCCGCGCCGCCTCCGAGCTGCGCAACGCGCTGGCCACCCCGGGCGCATTCAAGGGCGACGTCGTCCTGCGCGAGAACATCGGCCTGAGCACCGCCGAGCTCGTCGCGATGTGGGACGAAGCGCACCCGGAAGACCCGGTCGAGCTGCCGCCGGGGGTGGATCTCGCGGCCTAGCGCGCAGCGCGGCGCGCGGAGCGGATCTGCTCCGGCCGCCACGACGCGCGACCGACGAGATCCGAGGCGGCTCTCCCTCGCGGGGAGCCGCCTCATTCGTGCGTGTTCGCCTCATTCCACCTGCTTGCACAGCCGCTCGGCGGATGCTGTCGTGCCCCTCGTCAGCATCCGTTTAGCGGCTCGTCAGGGTTCATCCAGCGGCTCGTCACGTCGATCCCAACCGTGACAATTTGCAGTACACGGTCCACAGCCTTGGCAAGCTGCGGTGAGAGCGGTTCGCGGTCCCCGCGTGATCCAGGGGGCCGGGTCCAGCGCGCCGCGCCGTCGCACCCCCCTACCGCATCCGCGCATCCAGCCAGCTCAGCACGGCCTCGGCTACGGGATCGCCCG
>JAJCYU010000368.1 GCA_029262755.1 Anaerolineae bacterium | reverse complement strand
ACAGGTTGTCGAGCACGATCACCTCATGCCCCGCGGCAAGCAGCTCCGCCGACGTGATGCTGCCGATGTACCCGGCGCCGCCGGTGACGAGGACCTTCATGGGCTCTGGCTCCTGGAGGGATGGGCGCTGCGCGCTGCGCGTGGTCTAGCTTGGGTCTCGCGGGCTCGGGCAACTCGGGCGACTCAGGTCGCGACGGACAACGGTGGTTGCCAAGACCCGCGAGGTCGCTTGTTGCGCGGCGACCACGACGGACGCGCGAAGGATACAGCAGCCGATGAATCGCCCGGACTCGACCGTCGTCGCGAGCACGCGGGTAGGCGGCGAGTTGCGAGCGGTGCTGGCGACCGGTGCTGGCGACCGGTGGTCGCGAGCAATGTCGTCGGCCGTTGCTGGCGAGCGATATTGGAACGCAATCGTGTCGCTCACGGACCCGAGGGCCCTGGGTATCCCGGCAACGGGGTCGGTGTCGGAGGTGGTGGCGGCGCGTCGGCCAGACGGCCCGCGCCGTGGGCGATCGGAATGTGGATGCGGTGCGCGCCGCCGATCGGGCTGATGTCGAGCGCGACGGCGCCCTCCACCGGCGCCGTCCGCGCCTCTACGACGATGCGGTGGCCCCACGTGGCGGATAGGAAGCGGTCGAGGGCGACGTCGACCTGCGGCGCGTCCCAATCGTCGACCACGATCGCGTCATCGACCCACAGGCGCGCGCCGCCGGCCACGCGCAGGTGGAAGCGGAAGGTTCCCCCGGCGGCCCGCAACGCGGCGGAGGATGGATCAGCAGGATCCGGCGGGTCGTCCGGGTCGTCCGGATCGCCCGGACGTGCGGGCGGCGCGAGATCCGCGGCGCTAAGGACGCGCTCGAAGCGCACGGCGGAGGTGGCGGCGAGCGCGTCCGCGATGGCGCTGGATTGCGCACGGGTGAGCGCATCGCGGGACATCTCGGCGGGCGTGTCAGCGGATCCGTCGGCGAGTATCGCAGCGGGCGCTTCCGCCAAGGCGAGGCCCTCGGTCATTGTCACGACGAGGGGGCGGCCGCCGAAGTGCGGGTCGGCCGAGAGTTCGGCGCGCCACGTGGTCGGCCAGACGCGGGTGTAGCGATGCAGCCGGCGTTGTATCACGGGCACCTGGTCGCTCTGAGGTCCGATATTCCGATACGCGAGTCCCGCCACCCACGCGTCGCCGTTCTCGTCCAGGTCCATCGACAGCATCGGATACTCTTGGTACGGCGGCTGCTGCACGGGGATCGCCGCGCGCCAGCCGTCCGGTGACGCGTCCGCGAGGATGTGGCCGTCTACGATGACCACGGGCCCGCTCCATGGATCGATGGCCATGCTGCTTGGCGGGCTCATTCCTACGTTGAAGTTGGGCAGCCTGCGCCGCGCGAGCTCCGCGCCGTCGTGCAACGACCGGCGCACGACGAATTGGTACTCGTTCGAATTGTTGTAGCCCCAGGCCACGAGGTCCACGGCGCTGCCGTCGCGCGTCATGGCGAGCGGATGCCACTCCGGCGGTGACCCCGCCAGCGTAGGGACGTCCGATGTGTCGAGCGTCGTGGGAAACGGCTCGCCATCGGGGCCGAAGCGGAAGATCCGCAGTCGGTCGTTCAGGACCGCCACGGTGCCGTCGTCCGCGACCGCGACGCCGATCGGGAGCGGGAGCGGGCCATAGTCCGACCGGGTGGAAAGCCCCTTGAGCCGGCCGTTGCGGTCGAAGCGCTGGACGCGGTCGGCCTCCGTGTCGGCCACATGCACGTCGCCGTCCGGCCCCACCGCGAGATCGAGCGGGCCCTTGGGGCCTCCGCTATAGCGCTGAAGCCACGCGAAGGAGCCGGGCTCGAGGCCGCGGCCGCCCCACTGGGCGATCTCCTGGCCGGCGGCGTCGAGTGTCACCACCTGGGGTGGCAGCACAAGCGATCCGCCCCCCGAAGTCGCGTCCACCCAGTATCGAGCGTTGTGAAGCAAGTGCACACGGCCGCCGCCCGCCGCGACAGCGCGCAGCGACATGGCCTGCGATGCTGCGGACGTAGTCGGCCGGCCCCAGAACGGCTCCGGCCCCTCTTCAAGCGCGTCCGGCCTCAGCCGCCAAATGGCGGACGGCGTCGACGCCAACGCCTGACCCACCGATGCCAACAGCGAAGCGCGGATGAGCGTAGCCGCGGCGTAGACCGTGCCGTCTGGGGCCACGGCCACCGCGGTGAAGCCCTCGGTTTCGGCGACGGGCCACGTACGACGAACGCGGCCCGTGGGATCGTGCAGCACGATCTCGCGATGCGCGACGGCCCAGATGCCATCGTCCGGGCCGACGTCCAGGTCCGACGTGACGCGACGCGGCGAAAGGGTGAGCATCGGTTCGTCGCCCGAACCCGGGACGATGCGAATGATGGCGCCCGAATTCGTGAGGCCCATCAGCGTTCCGCGGCGCGTGGTGGTGAGGCTGGCGAGCTTGATCGAAGTCGGTTGCCAGCTCAGCTGCTCCTTCGCCTGCACACTGCCATCCGCGCCGATGCGCGCCCATGTGCGCACATGCAACGTGGATGGGCGGCGCTCCTGGAGCATGTCGATCACGTGAAGGTCGCCGGACCGGTCGAAGGTGAGCCCGAGTAGGCCGTCCCAAGGCCGGGCCGGACATACTCCATGCGCTTGGCGACAGTCGATCCCGCGCGCGTCGATCGTGCGCAGCCACGACCCCCGCGCGTCGAAGATCTGAATGCGGCCGAGCCCGGCATCCGCCACGGCCACCCTGCCGTCCGGCGCGACGGCCAGCGCGGATGGGACGAAGAACCGGCCGTCCGCGTGCCCGCAGCCGCCCCAAGCGCCGAGCGTCCGGCCATCCGGCGCCACCCGGATCACGCGGCACCCGCCCGGATCCGCCACATAGAGCGTCCCGTCCGGCCCCACCGCAAGGTCGCGCACCTCGGAGAGCGCGTCGAGCGCCTCGCCCGGCGGACGCACAGAGAACGCGAGCCGCGCGGGCGCCGCGGGTCCGGCCAACGACGGGGGCGCGGGGTCATCCGCGGACGCGGGGACGGGGCGCGCGAGTACGGCGAGGAGCGCGAGGACGAGGGCGAGGAGGATCGGAGGCAGGATGCCGATGGCGGGCCCGTGGGGGCGTGGGCGCAGGGGGCGTTGGCGGGGGCGGGGGCGGGGCGGGGACGGGTGCAGGAGCGGGAGCGGGAGCATGATCGTTCTCCGGGTGCGCGTGCGACGAGCCTTCGTCGCGCAAACGTTCCGACGTTGTCGCGGGATCCTCGCGCGTCGGACGGAGGCAGGGCGATCATGCTTGCAGCGAGGTTGCGCGGCGAGGGCTGCAACGGGGAGTTGCGCAGCGAGGGGTGATTGTGCGGCGACGCTGCACGGGGCGTTGTGCGGCGACGTTGACCAACTCGCTCGGCGGTTAACGAGCGATCCGGACCTCTCGCACCGCCCCAGTAACGAGAAATCCGGATCAACTTGCACAGGGAGAACTGTGACTGGTTCCCAGGATAGGCACGCCGCCTGAGGGAAGCCTGAACAAGGACCAAGAGGTCGCTGAAGGCCTGCGCGTGGTGTCGGGGATGACGTTGCGCTGGGTTTGGGGTCGCCGGTCGCCGGTCGCGGGTCGTGGGACGCGGGTCGCGACGTTGGGCGATCGTGATGTTAGGCGCTCGCGACCTTGAACGTTCGCGACGTCTACGCGTTAACAGCCGATCCGGAACTCTCGCACCGCCCCAGTAAACGAGAATTCCGGATCGAAGTTGCACAAGGAGGACCGTGTGCGTACGGCATGATGGGGCTCGAGGATGAGTGAAAGCTTAGGCGTGACCAACGGTTGACTTAGGAAAACCCGCCGTTTGGGCGCCGGAGACTCGGCGATCGCGAGGGGCAGGAACCTCCGCTTGAGCCTTACTTACGCCACGTATACGGTCTTCGCGTTGACGAAGGCGCGGATTCCTGCACGGCCGAGCTCGCGGCCATAGCCGCTGTCGCCGATGCCGCCGAAGGGCAAGCGGGGGTCGCTTCGCACGAAGGCGTTGACGAAGGCCGCGCCGGCGCGTAGCTGAGTGCGGGCGATACGTTCGCCGCGCTCGACGTCGGCGGTGAAGACCGCCGCGCCCAGGCCGAAGGGCGTGTCGTTGGCGATGCGGATCGCGTCGTTCTCGTCTGCGGCGGCAATGATCGTGGCGACGGGCCCGAAGAGCTCGTCGTCGTAGGCGGGCATGCCGGGCTGCACGTCGGCCAGAACCGTCGGCGGGTAGAAGGCGCCGGGGCCGTCGGGGAGCTCTCCGCCCAGGAGCACGCGGGCGCCGGCGGCGACGCTGGCCGTGACCTGCGCGTGGAGCTCGTCGCGCAGATCGCGGCGGGCCACGGGGCCGACCGTGGTCGCGGGATCGAAGGGATCGCCCACGACCGCTGCGGCCATGCGAGCCGTGACCCGCTCGACGAAGGGGTCGAAGCATGAGGCGTCGACGATAAAGCGCTTGGCCGCGATGCAGCTCTGGCCCGAGTTGATGAGACGGCTCGTGACGCATGCCTCGGCCGCCATGTCGAGATCGGCGTCGGCGAGGATGACGTAGGGATCGCTACCGCCCAGCTCGAGCACGGTCGGCTTCAGATGCCGCCCGGCCTCCGCCGCCACGGCGCGACCGGCGGGAGTGCTGCCCGTGAGCGTGACCGCGGCGATACGCGGATCGGCGATCAGGTCCGCCACGCGGTCGCTGCCCACGAGCAGCGTGGCGAAGACGCCGTCGGGCACACCTGCGCGAGCCAATATGTCAGCGATGGCCAAGGCACAGCCGGGCACGTTCGCGGCGTGCTTGAGCAGCCCGACGTTGCCCGCGGCCAGCGCCGGCGCCGCGAAGCGAAAGACCTGCCAAAGCGGAAAGTTCCACGGCATCACGGCCAGCACCGCGCCGAGCGGCCGATACGCAACGTAGCTTCGCGCGGCGTCGGTGGCAGTCGCCTCATCGGCCAGGTGCGCCGCCGCGTGCTCCGCGTAGTACTCGCATACCCCGGCGCACTTCTCGGCCTCGGACCTGCCCTCGGCCAAGGGCTTGCCCATCTCGCGCGCCATGAGCGCCGCGAGCGGCTCGGCCTCCGCGCGCAGCAGCGCGGCGGCGGCCCGCAGGGGCGCCACGCGCTCCCCGATCGGACGCGCGGACCACGCGGGCCACGCGCCGGCCGCCGCGACGAGCGCGGCCTCGACGGCGGCGTCGTCGTGCGCGGGGTGGCGCGCGATCTCCGCACCGGTGGCGGGGTTGACGACCACGTGGTCGGGGTAGGGGGTGAGGGTGGTGGTAGCCTCCACGTTCGAACGCGCCATAGACAGTCCATCCTGTTCGTAGCCGACCAAACAACATGGCGGCGGACAATAGAGTGCGAGATACTATCGCAACCTAGGTCCAAGGAGGGCCCGAGGGTCCTCGACTACGTCCGGGTCGATCCCTTACTGCATTCGCCCCGTTCCCCTACTTACGTTGACACGATCCCTTACTGACGTTTTCGTTTCTCGCCCCGCGTACTCGCGGATCCCGTCTTTTCCTGCCCGCCGCCTTACCGCGCGCACCGTCGGCCCGGAGGCCGAAGTCATCGGTCGATGGCGCGCGGCGGGCGCATGGCCGGGCGCTGAAGGGCGCGGACGAGAGGATCGTCGGGTGGCGGGCTATGCGGAGCAACGGGAGGGGCGATAACCGGGGGGCCGGCCGGCCCCCGCGACCTAGTCCCTACGCCGACCCCAATACCTGCGCCTACCTCCGCCCGGACATCCATGGCAGCGTGATGTCGTTGCAGCGCAGCCACGGATCGATCACGTCGGGTGGTAGCTCGGCTTCGGAGAGGGCGGATCCGACGGCGGCGTAGAAGGCCGGTGCGGTGGTGCCGTCCGCCGCGGTGACGACGGAGCCGTCGAAGCCGCGGTTGCTGAGCACGTGCTGGGCCGATGCGGGGATGAAGGCGCGCAGGTTGGGCTGGCGCTGGGCGGCGCTCACGCCGGCGCGCAGGCCGACCTGGTATCCGCAGGGGGTGATCTCGAAGTAGTCGCTCAGCGTGCCGTCTTGTTGGGCTTGCAGGTAGCCGAAGGGGCGCCACGGCGCGGTCTCGCCGTCATAGTGCTGGGCGTGGGAGCGCAGGAGGCGTTGCGTGTCGGTCATGCAGTCGTCGGTGGGGCAGTAGGCGGGCAGGTGCACGTCTGCGCTCCAGCGGGCGGCGATGTCCACGCCCTCACGCACCAGGAGCGAGTCCGGGTGGCCGGGCGCGATGCCGGCGTCCGGTAGCAGGACCGTGTTGGGCCAGCGCTCGATCACATAGGGGAAGTTGAAGATCGCGCCGATCGCGCCGGCCGAGGCGCCGGTGAGCACGAAGCGGGAAGCCGCCGCTTCCGGCAGGCGCGTCTCCAGCTCGTCGAGCACGGCCAGGACGTTGAGGTGGCCGCGGTGCGTGACCGGGAACTCGCCGTCCGGCGTGGGATCGTAGTCGTAGCTCTCGGTCATGCGGCCGACGTGCACGTCGCCTGTGCAGTAGGGCACGATCACGTGATGATCGGCGCGAAAGGGGTTGGCCTCATCCGCCCGGTTGCCGAAGGCGAAGAGGTTGGCGGCGATGCCGACCGTGATGCGGTTCAGGATGATGTCCTGGAAGTTGCCGAAGTCCATGCAATGCAGGGCCTGCGCGGGGCCGGTAGCACCGGCCGGCGCGGGGCCTTCCTTCACGCACGCGCCACCGCCGTTGAGATAGAGGACGATGCCCGCGTCGGCGGAAGCACCTTGGCTTAGGTAGAACTCGAAGGGCGCGCCGCGTCCGCACGTTGCACCCTCCGGCGCGATGGCCTCCCAGGCTCCTTGTGCGGCAGGGGCGAGCGAAGGGGAACCCGACGGGGCGAGCGGATTGGCCGCGTGCGGGGCCGCGACCGGCGCGGCCAGCGGCGCGCGTGCGGGCGCCGCGCTTGGCGCGGCACGCACCGTCCTGCCGGGCGCGAGCGCCACGGCCGCCGCGAGCGCGACGAGCGCGGCGGCGGCGACGACCGGTACGAGCGTGGGCGCGAGCAGGCGAGCGAAAGCGAGGCTGGACGGGCCTTCGGTCGGGGTGGCGGCGAAGGGGTGGTTGGGCTTCATCGTCCAGGCTCCTGGCGCAGGGTGCGGGGTGCGGGGATCGCAGTGCTTCGCGGAGAGAAGAACACCGTCCGGTAGGCGGCGGGTATCGTACACTAGACGGCTGCCGCTCGGCCTTGAAGGCGTGTGCGGACGGGCCTACAATTCGGGGGTCGGAGCGATCGACCCACAGTATCGACCCACAGTTTGGACCGGGCGGTCAGCACCGATGAACAATCGCAGATCTGCCAGGCGCAGATCTCCACCCGTCGCCTGGACCTCTCGCAAGAGGCCGGGACGGCACGTGGGTGAGCTCGACTCGCCGACGAGCGCGGGACCGAGTCCGTACGTGGACGCGGCCGCCGTGCACGCCGTCCGCACATGTGGACGGCATTTTTGTTGACCGTTGTGGACGTGCGCGCTTCGGCGTCGCGCGCAGAACGTTCGACAATGCGTTGGCCGAGGAAGCGCTCGCCCTGGGCAGAGGAGATACACGTGAGCACGCAGATGGGTACGGGTACGACAGGTGCGCCCGCGGGATCGAAGGCCGAAGTTGCAACGAGCAGCGCGGATGGCGCGAGCCGCAAGAAGAAGGTCACGGTACGCACCTTCCAGAAGATGCGGGATCGCGGAGAGGCCATCACGATGGTCACCGCCTACGACTTCCCCACCGCGGAGTTGGCCGAGGACAGCGGCATCGATTCCATCCTCGTCGGCGATTCGCTGGCCATGGTCATCCTGGGGCACGAGACGACGCTCTCGGTGACCATGGACGAGATGATCCACCACGCGAAGGCCGTGCGCCGCGGCGCGCGGACGCCGCTGCTGGTGGGCGACCTGCCGTTCATGAGCTACCAGGTCGGGCCGGAGGACGCGCTACGTAGCGCCGGTCGCTTCTTGCAAGAGGCCGGCATGGACGCCGTGAAGCTCGAGGGCGGACGGACGGTCGTGCCGCAGGTGCGCGCGATCGTGGCTGCCGGCATCCCCGTGATGGGGCACATCGGCCTTACGCCGCAGAGCGTCCACGCCCTGGGCGGCTGGCGCGTGCAGGGCCGCTCGCCCGAAGCCGCGAGCGCGTTGCTGGAGGATGCCTTGGCGCTGCAGGCGGCGGGTTGTTTCTCGATCGTCTTGGAGAGCGTGCCTACACGGCTTGCTACCGCCATTACGGAGCGGCTGGATATCCCCACGATCGGCATCGGCGCCGGACCGCATACGAGCGGCCAGGTGCTGGTGATCCATGACCTGCTCGGCCTCTTCGACCGCTTCCAGCCCAAGTTCGTCAAGCGTTTCGCGCTGCTCGGCGCCGATGCGCGAACGGCGCTGGCGGCCTACCGCGACGAGGTCGTCGCGCGCACCTTCCCCGGCCCGGAGCACGGCTACGCGATGACGGATGAAGCGTGGGCCGGCTTCGAGTTGGAAACGGCTGGGAGGGGCGAGGAACAACGGGGCGAGGCACAGAGTGGCGAACGGAACGGTACAGGGCGTACGAATCGTACGGATACGGAGGGCGCCGGCCTCGATCGCGGGCCCGACCGCTCCAAGTAGCGCAGAGTTCGGCAAATCACGCGGCATCGGCAGGATGCAGGGCGGCATTGGCAGTACGCGGGATCCGCAGCAAGCCTTGTTGGACAGACGAACGTGTTGGATTCACAGTGAGGGGGAAGCGATGGTCGGGCGAGACACGAGCCCGGTGACGATTCTGGGGACCGGGGCGTTGGCGATGCGCTTTGGCGCGGCGCTGGCGCGCTCCGGCCGTCGCGTCACCCTGGTGGGCACCTGGCCGGACGGGTTGGCCGCGATCCAGGCCGGGGGCATCGCGGTCGATGCCGGGAGCACGGTGTGGACGGTGCCGGCGAGCGCATCGCGGCTTGGCGATGGGCTCGCACCTGCGCCCCTGGTGCTCGTGTTGGTCAAGGCGCATCAGACGCGCGCCGTCGCACCGCACGCTGCGGCGTTGGCAACGCCGGACGGATTGATCCTCACGCTGCAGAACGGGCTCGGCAACCGCGAGACGCTGGCTGATGCGGCCGGTCCCGAACGCGTGAGCGCGGGCGTGACGAGTGAAGGCGCGTCGGTGCTCGGCCCCGGCTACGTGCGTATCGCGGGCGCCGGCGTGACCACCGTGGGCACGGCGGGCGACACGGCGCGGGCGGCGCGGCGGGCAGCCATGTGGCTGCGCGAAGCGGGCCTCACCGTGGAGACCAGCGACGACATCGACGCGCTCCTGTGGCGCAAGCTCGCGGTGAACGCGGCCATCAACCCGCTCACCGCGCTGCACATGGTGCCCAACGGCGCGTTGTTGGAGGATCCGAAGCTGACCACGCGCATGGCGGCAGCGGCGCGCGAGGTCGGGCGCGTCGCCGAGGCGGCGGGCGTGGTGCTCGGCGCCGATCCCGTCTCGCTCGCGCGCGAGGTTGCCTCAATGACCGCGGACAACCGCTCCTCCATGCTGCAAGACGTGACCCGCGGCGGCCTGACCGAGATCGACGCCATCTGCGGCGCCGTGGTACGCATCGGCCGCCGACTAGGCATCGACACGCCGGTGAACCTGCGCCTGTGGCGCGCCGTGTCCGAGTTGGGCGGCGAGGTCGTCGACGGCACGGGCACGACGTTACGCCAGACCGATTTCGGCAAACAGCTCGGCTTGCAAACGGGTGAGCTGAAGCCGGCACCGTTGGTCGACCGTGAGCGCGACGGTGAGCGCGCAGGCGACGGCGACGGCGACGGCGGGCGCGAGAACGAACGCGCGAGTGAGCATGCGGTGCGTGGGCCGAGCTTCGGCGAAGGCGCGCGCAGGACGACCGTTCGTAGAGAGGATGATCCGCGTGACAGCACTGGGATCGACAGGGTTCGCGATCCTGCGCGAAGAGACGATCCCACCCCGCCTCGAGACTCGGCCGCGGACCCGGCCTCCGACTCAGCCGAAGACACGAGTCCCGTCGGGGAGCGCGTGTCATGAAGACCGTGCGGACGATGGCGGAACTGCGCGCCTGGCGGGGCGATGTGGCGGGGACCGTGGGCTTCGTGCCCACGATGGGTTCCTTGCACGAAGGGCATCTGTCCCTCGTGCAGCGCGCCGTGGCGGAGAACGACGTCGTGGCGGCGAGCATCTTCGTCAACCCGGCGCAATTCGATGACGAGGGCGATCTGGCTGCCTATCCGCGCGATCCCGAGCGCGACGCGGCGATGCTGCACGGTGCGGGCTGCGATCTGCTCTTCCTTCCGACGCCGGAGGAGCTCTATCCCGAGGGCTACGAGACGTGGGTGATGCCCGGCGCGGTTGCCGAGCCCTTAGAAGGCGCTTCGCGTGCGGGGCATTTCGTCGGGGTCGATACGATCGTGCTCAAGCTGTTTCTGCTCGTGCAGCCCACGAACGCCTACTTTGGGCAGAAGGACGCCCAGCAGGTGGCCGTAATCTCCACGATGGTGCGCGATCTGAACGTGCCGACCACAGTCGTGCCTTGCCCCACCCTGCGCGATGCGGACGGGCTTGCGATGAGCAGCCGCAACGCGCGGCTCGGGCCGGCCGAGCGCGCCGCGGCGCCCGTGCTGCACCGCGCGCTGGGCGCGGCGGCGGACGCGCTTGCCGCCGGTGAGCGCGACGCCGAGGCCGTGCGCGCACGGATGCGCGCGGTGATCGAGGCGGAGCCGTTGGCGCGGATCGACTACGTGAGCGTCGCGGACCGCATCACGCTGCGGGAACTGGAGACCGTGGACCCGGCGGCGGGTGCGCTGCTGAGCATGGCGGTGCACGTCGGCCCGGTGCGTTTGATCGACAACCTGCCGTGGACCGCGGCGAAGCAAGAACAACCTAGCGCGAGCGACGAACGCGTCGCGCGCGTCACGACGAAAGAGGTGCGGCCATGATGCGCACGATTCTAGGCGGCAAGATCCACCGCGCGACGGTCACCGGCGCCGACGTCGACTACGTCGGCAGCGTGACCATCGACCCGTTGCTGCTGGACGCCGCGGGCATCCTGCCCCACGAACGGGTGCAGATCGTCGACGTAAACAACGGTTCGCGCCTGGAGACCTACGCCATCCCCGGCGTGGAGGGCGGCGGCACGATCCAGCTCAACGGCGCCGCGGCGCACCTGGTGGAGGTGGGCGATCTGGTGATCATCATGAGCTACGTCCAGCTCGACGATCACAAGGCGCGTGACTGGCACCCCAAGGTCGTGCTGGTCGACGGCGAGAACCACATCACCGAGGTGCGGGGCAAGGTCGAGCCGGGCCGCTATGTCGACGGCGTGCCCGTGCCGGACATCGCCAGCGCGCCGTTCTCGCTGGGGTGCGACTGATCTCGCTCGGCTGCGACGCAGGCAGGCGTGCGCGGCGCGCTCAGCTCGCGCCGGCGCGCATGCGCAGCTGTGCGTTGGCCACACCCGCCACGTCCCCGTACAGCAGGTTCGCGATCACGAAGGCCGGCTTGTCCGCCGTGGCCACGGTCGGGTTGAAGCGTTCGATGCCGAAGGTGGCCACGAAGTAGACAACGACGCCTACGAGGCGCCGCGTGGCCAAGTATGGACGGGGCGCTTAGGGGGCGCGCCGTTCCTCCTCCGCGTTCCGGAGCGGATCCGGCTCCTACGGCATCCGAATTGCGGGTCCAAACCGCACTGGTAGGTTCGAAGATTCCATCGCCGCCGAGGAGCCGGACCATGGACGACAGGACCGTCGCCGCGGAGACGCCGGATCGTGTAGCACGGGTCAGGAACGAGGGCGGGGCGGAGTGGTCCAGGCTCGCCGAGCCCGCGGCCGCCGCGACAAGCCTGTTGGTCGGGGTGGCGGCGCTGGCATGCGCGAGTGCGACCTGGCGCGCGATGGCGATCTGGGAGGAGGAATGGTCGGAGCTCTTCGCGGTCGTCGCGCCGAACGCGGTCGAGCAGCTTGATGCCGCGGTCCTCCTCCGCTGGCTGCCATCTTGGTTGGTCGCGTTCGTGGCGCTGGGGCTGGCGGCGCTGCTCGGCGCTGTCTTCCACAGCCATTCTTTTGAGCGCGCGCGATCCCGGTCGTGGATCACGCGAGGCATCACCCTGCTGATCGCCGTCTCGGCCGCGTTCGTCTGGTCGGCGATGCTGGCGGCGGGCCTAGCGGACGCGGTTCGGGGGCTGCCGAATACACAGGCGGACCTCGGTGCCATGGTCGGCGTATCCGACTACCCACACGTCGCCCTTCCCGACCGCCCGCTCTATCCGCTCCTGGCCGCGCTCGGAGGCGCGAAGCTCTTGCTGATGCTCCTCAATACGCTACGACGTCCCCGGCCACGCCTGGGGTGGTCGATGCTCGACCTCGTCGCGTCCCTCCTTGCCGTACTCGTCGCAGTGGCGCTCGCGTCGGAGCCCGGCGGTGGCCTCACCTCGTCGGCGCGCTCGACCCTGCCCTGGCTCGCGGGCGGCGTGGGGTTGGCGGCCGCGGCGACCTCCGTGCAGCTGTGGCGCATCGCGCCGCACCCGCGCTTCGACCACAACGCGCTCTGCTACGTGCTGCTGCTCCCGGCGCTGTGGTTGCTGTTGGAGGGAGCGTTGCGCGCGGTGGGCGCGTAGGGCAGTGACTCAGCCGCGTAGGGGCGTGCCCGTGCCGGGCATCGCCAGCGCCCCGTTCTCGCTGGGGTGCGACTGAGGCGCGGTGTGTGCGTGCAAGCGTAGCCTGCTCGACCTACGCGCTCTTCGCCGTCCGCTTTCGTAGCTGCGCGTAGGCCAGGCCGGTGACGATGCCGAAGAGGCCGTGGGCCATCAGGAAGGCCGGCTTGTCGGACGCGGACATGAGCGGGTTGAAGCGCTCGATGCCGGCGTTGGCTACGAAGTACACGACCATGCCGTACACACCTCCGACCAGCGCAGGCAGGCCGAAGTCGAAGGGCAGGTGCATCACGAAGCGGAAGAGGCCAACGAAGATCATGCCCAACACGGCCGAAGCCAACAGGTGGACGATCGTCCCGACCAAGATGGGGACCAACTGGAAGCCGGGCGCAATCGCAGCCTCGCCGTAGAAGGTCGCGGCAACGTGCTTGACGGGCTCCCAGGGATCGATCTCGGGCGAAAAAGCGGCGATCACAAGGGCCAGGATGCCCATCGCGATACCGCCGGCGATCCCGGCCTTCGCACCGTCCGCGTAGTCGCGAATGCCGACGCCGGGGAAGCCTTGCTTGGACGCACGCTCGCTCATCTACCCCTCCCATTCTGGTTGCGCGCACTGGTTGCCGAGAGCCTCGGTCACGCCCCGCCGGCGTTCTGCACGCGTTCGACCGCTGCGCACCAAGTATAGTCCGGGCGGCGATATCGGTCGGGCGGCGGTGGACGGGTGGCGGGGCGGGGCTCGTGGGATGTGCGGAGATCGGGGAGGATGGACGTCCCCGCGCCGGAGTTGATGGCTCGCGTCGTGCTGGCAACATACGCCTTATGCCCCGATCCCAACGCGCATTTCTCAACAAGTACCCTGACCGCGCAATCTCCGAGCCGGCTACGGTCCTAAGCGGCCTGCTTCTGGCGGGAACCGCGTTCGCGTGCGCATGGCGTATCGACGAAGCGCTGTCGCCGGCGAAGGAGGACACCTGACCGCTTGGAGCGAAGTAGGAGCGCGGACGCGGATCCGCGTGGAAGAGCCTGCGGCCGCATGGACGGAACTGCTCGTCGGCATCGCGGCATGGGCGGGGGCGTGGCGGATCGGTCGGGTGATGGTCGAGCTGGCGCAGCGGGAGGAGTACGGAAACCTCCAAAGCGGATCTCGCGCCTATGACATCTTCGTCTCGGTTTTCTGGCTGCCCGCGTGGTGGGTCGCGCTCGTCGCGTTCTTCGGGGCCGCGTTCTTCGGCGCGTTGGAACATGCACTGCCCCTGACCCGGATCCGGCTGCGCATCGCGGCCGCACGGGTGATCACGCTGCTGCTTGCGATCACGTCGGCCGGACTGTGGGCGGCCATGCTCATCGCGCTCTCGGCCGGACTCGTCCGCGACGCCGGATTGTGGGTCAACGACTCACCTGGGCTGGATATCCCCAGCCATCCCATCTTCCCCTTCTTGTTCTTTGTCGCTGCCGTCAAGCTGCTGCTGATGGTGGCCAATGCCCTCCGCCGCCCCATCCCCAGCTTCGGTGCCACGGTGTTCGATCTGCTCGTCAGCCTCCTGGCGCTGGTGTACGTTGCGAGCTTCTCCTTCAACCCGGGCGGCGGCCTGACCGCGGAGGCCGGGCCGGCCCTCGCGTGGCTCGCCGGCGGCGTGGCGGTCGCGGTGACGGCCGGTGCCGTGCAACGACTGAGGATCGCGCCGCATCCGAAGGTGGATCACAATGCGGCCTTCCATCTGCTGCTGCTACCGGCGTTATGGATGTTGCTGGAGGGTGCGCTGCAGGCGGTGGGGCACGGCCTGCTGGGGTAGGCGATGGCTGCGATGCCGAAGAGCACGGCTTGCGTGAAGCAAAGGAGACCGAGGGGATGACGCTCGACACCGCTAAACCTACGGGCCGCCGTCTGTTCTCGCGCCTAGCCGAGCCAGCCACGTCGTTGACCGATGTGCTTTTGGCCGTGGTGGCCTTCGGCTGCGCGTGGTGGATCTGGGCGGCCTATCGCGTCGTCGATGGCTACCGGGTGGCCGCCGTCGCCTTCGAGGACCATCCGCTTGAGATAGAGATCGGCATCGCCTCGAGCTGGCTCTCGTTGTGGACAGCGGCCCTCGTGATGCTCGGGGCGGCGGCGCTCGTGGGGGCCGTTCAGCACGGGCTGCCCTTCGTGGCGGGACGGGGCCGGTTGCGCGCGGCACGTGCTATCACCGTGCTGCTGGCCCTGTGCTCCGCGGCGATCTGGGCCGCGGTCGTGGTCGCCGTGCAGCGGTTTGGGCCGTTCGCGACGATCCTGGCTGGCGTGGGCGCGGCGAAGCTGCTCGCGATGCTGGCGGTCAACGCGCCGCGAGCGGAAGGGCCGCGCTTCGCAGCGTCGCTCGCCGACCTCGTGTCATCGCTGGTTCTGGTCGC
>JAJCYU010000367.1 GCA_029262755.1 Anaerolineae bacterium | reverse complement strand
CCCAAGGAGTGCGTAAACCCGTGAATCCACCCCCTGTCGACCTGATCGCCCACGATGAGTGGCTGCGGCCGATGGTTCGTTCGCTCGTTGCGGAGGACCAGGTTGACGACGTGCTCCAGGACACATGGCTCGCCGCCATGCACAAGCCACCTAGGGCCGGATCCATCCGCGCTTGGTTGGCTCGTGTGGCGGTCAACCTTGCGCGCATGCGGCGTCGTCGAGAACGTCGGCGGCAGCACCGCGAGGCCATCGCATCTCGCTCTGAGGCCCAGCCGTCCACGGTAGAGACCGTGGAGAAACTTCACCTGCAGGCGGCCCTGGCCAAGTCGGTGGCCGAGCTCGATGAGCCGTATCGGGAGGCGATCATTCTGCGCTTTCACGATGGCTGTTCCAGCGCGGAGGTCGCCAGGCTGCAGGGCATCACTGCGGAGAACGCACGCCAGCGGGTGAAGCGCGGCCTGGATCGCTTGCGTCATGCGATGGCAGGCGAGCGCGGTCGGGATTGGCAGCGCGGTGCTGCGGTCTTGACCTTGCTGCGCGCGGAACCTGTGTCCCCTCCTTTGGTCCTGACAGAAACCGGTTTTGGAGTGTGGGCGATGAGTCGATTACTTCGCGGTCTTGCAGCTGTGGTGATCCTCAGCGTGGCCTTCTTTTCCGTGCGTTCCTGGGTGGCTTCCGCCGAGCTCGAGTCGGTGCCGGTTGGAGAAGTGGCTGGGGCGAGCGAAATCGAGAGCAGCGTGATCCCTGGTGAGGAGGAGGTGCATGCAAGTTCTAGCGTGCGACAGCGCCTGGCCGAGACCTTGCCGCTGAGTGCTTCCGAGCTGGCGCCATTCAGAGGCTTGGTGGTCGATGTTCGTGGCCGGCCACTGACTGGAGTGGAGTTCGAAGGCCGGGTCCGGATCGATGCAGCGGTCGAGGAGCCGGTGAAGCCCGTGCTTGCCCGTTCCGACAGCGCCGGGCTTTTTAGCATCGAGAGCTCTGAGCCTGTGCAAGAACTGCGCGTCCTGCCGCCCTATGTCATGTTGCGGGCTCCTGCCAAGTCGGCATTGCTCGACCGGGAAGATGAGATGCTTGCGGTCGTGGCTGCGGCGGGGGGGATTGCCGGACGGGTGACGGACGAAGCGGGTTTGCCCTTGGCAGGGGTGCGAGTGCGCGCGGTCGTGAAGCGTCTTGCCGAACTGCCCATGCCCCTCGACCCCACCGTGCCCGTGACCTTCGAAGCGATGCTCACAGCTGCCGATGGGCTCTTTGATATGCAGGGCTTGCCGGCCGAGCAATCTCGCCTTGTCTTTACCAGGCCCGGCTATGAACGCGTCAGCATGTCCGTAGAGCCAGGTCTACACCGCGGCGAGAACGTGGTGCTCGCGATCCTGGAGGAGGGGCGATTCATCCTGCGCGGGACGGTCTCTGATCATCGCGGTCGTCTGTTGCCGGGAGCACGGGTGGGTCTTGGCCGGATTCAGGTGCAGGCCGATGAAAGGGGTGCCTATCGCCTCGAGTTGGACGAATCGATCCTTGATACGGATCGTTCGCTCTATGCGAGCATGCCAGCGATGCAGACTTGGGTGCACGAGTCGCCAAGAGCGCTCTTCTCGGAGAATGTGGATCTGGAGTTCGATATCCGACTCGCTGGAGAGGCAAAGACTATCGCCGGTCGCGTCATCGATGGTGAGGGCGAGCCGATGCCTGGCTTGCACCTTCGACTCTGGATGGAGCACGAGATCTACGGCAACGAGACCGGAGCCGATCTCGCCCTCGATGGGATTGCCGAACCGCAGAAGATGGAGGTGGCGAATCCGCGGGTCTATGCCATTACCGATGCACAGGGCTTCTTCGAACTGCGAGGCTTGCAGGACAAGGAGTACCAGATCCGAGTGCGTCAACCGGAGACCTGGCTGTCCTGGACCGTTGGGCCGGTGCAGGCGGGGCGGCGAGACTTGGAGATCCTCGCGCCGACGAAGGAGATCTTGCCGCGGGTGAATGGGCGCGTGGTCGGCCGGGATGGGCAACCCGTCGCCGATGTGCAGGTGGAGTACAGCGTGCAGAAGCATCATTCGCCGCGGACCAATTCATGGAGTGGTCCCCAGGAAAAGCCGCGCAGCGACAGGGATGGTCGCTTTGTGCTCGAGCAGGTGCCGGTGGCGGACAAGATCTTGGTGGTTGTGTCCGGCAAGGAGATCATCGTCCACATGCAGCAGTTCGAGAAGGCGGAGCTCCTCGGTGACCTGCTGCTGACCGTGGATCGGCTCTGTCGCTTTCGCGTGGAATTGAGCAACGCGAACGTGCAGGAGATCGGCTTGCTAGACGGGCAGGGCGAGCGGGTGGAGATCTGGGAGCGCAAGGGCAAGACCAATTCCGGGCATCGCAACTTTCCCCTCACCGATGGGCGCACGCCGATTCTGCTCTGCAGCGAGATCGTGCATTGGGTTCTCCTGCTGGATGCGGCCGGGAAGGAGATCGAACGCTTACCGATTCGCGTGCGCCCGGGGGAAGTGAGCTACGTGGGGAACTAGCTCATCCCTTCGGGTCCTCCGCGTCGACGCTCATGCTCTCAGAACCGGATCTCATTTACCTGGCCCGCCTTCAGACTGATCGATTCCCGGTGCACCTCAGTCCCCTGATCGCCAAAGAGAACGATAGTCACCGCGGACTCGTCGGTTTGCGTCAGGGGGGATTCGCCCTTCTCGATGCCCACCGACTGCGCGCCCAGATTGACGCCGCCACGCATGAAGCTGAGGTGCAGTTTCTCGCCTTTGGCGTCCAGCAGTTCGAAGGCCCTGGCAAAGTTCGCGTCGCTCTGCAGCAGTACTCGAATATGGCAG
>JAJCYU010000366.1 GCA_029262755.1 Anaerolineae bacterium | reverse complement strand
TTATAGCATGCAGCATCCCGCGGGTTCCCGACGGCTGGGCGCCGATAGACCGCCGGAAAGCGCGGAATCTTCGGGCTCGCTGCGGTGGTTGGTATGCTTGAGGGCGATGTCGATCCACCCAACGGCCCGGTATCATGATGGCGAGCAACCGGTGTCGCAGCAGGGTCACGGCGCCGGGGGGCAACAGGTTCACGGCACGGTCGCTCCGGTGTCGACTACGGCTGTCGGCGATCGGATGCTGCGTCCAGGCAATCCCCTTGCGGCACGGCGATTGTCACTCCGGTGCCGCATAGTTGCCCTATCGATGCCCCATCCATTCCATGCTGCCACGGCGTTTGGCGCCCTCCGGACGCCTCAGGAGACGGTCATGACCACCCGACACGATGCGCTACCCGAACGGGCGCCGAGGGCGATCCGCCTCGCGGAATTGGCGCCTTCCAGGGGCGCCGCATGAACCTCGACAGCGTGGGCACGGCCCTCATGGCCCGCTTGGAAGCCAAGCACGAGCGGCGGGAGATCGTGCTCGGCCTCAGCCGGCGCGTCGTGCGCCACGCCGCGCGCGCGATCCGCGCCGTCCATCGGCGCGACTGGGACGAGGCAGCGGAGCTGCTCGAGGCGGCGGACGGCATCGTCGCCGAGATGCGCGCGGCGGCGGAGGGGCACGCCGACATCGCGTCGGCCGGCTACCGGCTGGACGCGGAGAAGGAATACGCCGAGGCCTACCTCACCCGCGACCTCGTACGCGCGGTCGTCGAAGGCAAGGGGGAAGGCGCGGACCGTGCGGCAGGAACCGGCCGTGCCGACGAGATCCTCTCCGGCCCGGAGCAGCTGGGCGTGCCGGATGCCGCGTGGCTCAACGGGCTGGGCGAGGCGGGCGGCGAGTTGCGCCGCGCGGCCCTCGACCTGATCCGCGTGGGCGACATCGCGCTGGCCGAGCAGGTCTTGGAGCGCATGCAGGAGATCCACGTCTTCCTATCGTCGGTCGATCTGCCGCATGCGATCACGGGCAACGTGAAGCGCACGAACGACATGGTGCGCGGCGTCACGGAGCGCACGCGCGGCGACCTCACCACGGCCGTGCGCCAGGAAGCGTTGCAAGACGCCCTGGAACGCATGGAGGCGCGCTTCGCCGCGCCGGACACGCAAGAGCATGACGCGCGCATCGGCGCCGTCCACGAACCTAGCAGGGGCGGTGACTGATGTTTCTCGACGAAGCCAATGTGGATGTGAAGGGCGGCGACGGCGGCAAGGGCGCCGTGTCCTTCCGCCGTGAGAAGTTCGTACCGCGTGGGGGGCCCAACGGCGGCCACGGCGGCAACGGCGGCAACGTGATCTTCGTGGCGGACGAGGGGCTCAACACACTCCACAAATTCCGCTTCACAAAGCGCTACGAGGCCGGTCGTGGCGGCCACGGCGGTGGCTCGGACAAGCACGGCAAACGTGGTGACGACCTCGTGGTCACCTTGCCCGTTGGGACCATCGTGCGCACCGAGGACGGAACCGTGCTGGCAGACCTAGTTGAGGACGGGCAAGAGGTGGTCGTGGCCCGCGGCGGACGCGGTGGCCGCGGCAACGCCGCCTTCAAGAGCTCGACCAACCAGGCTCCGCGCGTTTCGGAGCTGGGCGAGCCGGGACAGGCCTTTCGGCTGCAGCTGGAGCTGAAGCTGATCGCCGATATCGGCATCGTCGGCTTGCCCAACGCCGGCAAGAGCACCTTACTGTCTGTGATCAGCGGGGCGCGGCCGAAGATCGCGGACTATCCCTTCACCACGCTCGTACCCAACCTCGGTGTGGCGGACGTCGGCTACACCCAGATCGTGTTCGCCGACATCCCCGGGCTCATCGAGGGTGCCAGCGAGGGCTTAGGCTTGGGTGACCGATTCCTACGTCACGTCGAGCGCACACGCCTGCTGCTGCACCTGGTGGACGGCGCAACCGAGGACCCGATCGCGGACTATCACACGATCAACGAAGAGCTGTCCGCCTTCAGCGCGGCCCTCGCCGCCCGCCCGCAGATCGTCGCCGTGACCAAGCTCGACCTCACGGAGGCGCGCGAGGCATGGCCGTCGCTGAAGGAGGCCTTGCTCGAGGCCGGCGCCGCCGAGGTGATCTCGCTCAGCGCCGTGAGCCGTGTCGGCCTGCAGTCGCTGCTCGAGCTGGTTGCGCAGCGCGTGAAGGAGCTGCCCGCCCCCGAGGAGGCCGAAGCCGAGCTGCCCATCCTGCGCCTGGTAGAGGGCGACGAAGACGCGTTCGAGATCGAGCAGGAGAAGGACGGCGTGTGGCGCGTGACGGGCATCCGCGTCGAACGCACGGCCACCATGACCGATTGGTCGAACGAACACGCCATCGAGCGCTTCCAACGCATCCTCGAAGCGATGGGCATCATGTCCGCCCTGCGCGAGCACGATCTCGAGGAGGGTGACATGGTCCGGGTCGGCGAGCACGAGCTGGAGTGGGTGCTCTAAGGTGCGCGTCGGCGTCTTCGGCGGTAGCTTCGATCCCGTGCACCTCGGCCACCTGATCATGGCCGACGCCGCCATCGAGGCCCTCGGTCTCGATCGGCTCTTGCTGGTCCCCGCCCGCCGCAATCCCCTCAAGGCCGACGCCACACGCGCGTCGGGCGCTCACCGCGCCGCCATGCTCGCCCGCGCGATCGAAGGCGATCCCCGCATGGCGGTTCACAGCGTCGACCTAGACCGCGCCGCCCCAAGCTACACGGTGGACACGCTCCGGCTGTTGCGTGAGGAGTGGGAGCATGAAAGGCGGGAGCGCGAAAAGCGGAAGGGTGAAGCGAGCGTGCGCGGGGATTGGATTCGCTCCGGCTCGGATGTGCGTCGGGCCGACGACGTCGGTCTCTCGCTTTATCTGCTGCTTGGCGCGGACAGCCTCCTGAGCCTGCCGCATTGGCGCGACCCGGCCGGCATCGTGGCGCAAGCACGCATCGCCGTCGTCGAGCGCCCCGGATCGCCGCTGACGGACGAAGCACTGGCACCGCTGTTCGACGTGCTCCCCGCCCTGACCGACCGCCTCGACCGCGTCGACGCCCCGCGCATCGAGATCTCCGCGACTTCGCTCCGGCGACGCGCGCAGGAAGGCCGCACGCTCCGCTACTACACGCCCCGCGCCGTCGCGGAGTACGTGGAAGCGCACGGACTGTACGCTGGTGAGGACGGTGGATCGGGCGGTGAAGCCGGGCAGGACGTCGACCGCGAGACGGACGTCGACCACGAGAGGGACGTCGATCGCAAACCGGAGGTCGATCGCGAGGCGAACGTCGACCGCGAACCGGACGTCGATCGCAAACCAGACGTCGACCGCGAGACGGACGTCGACCGCGAGACGGACGTCGTCCGTGAACCGGACGTCGATCGCGTCACGCGCGTCGCAAGCACCGCCGTCGAACCTATCCCTCCCGCTTCGTCTACTTCCCCCCGTCTCCTGCTCGCCACCACGAACGCCGGCAAGCTGCGCGAGCTGCGCCTGCTCGTGGGGCGGCTGGCACCGGGGCTCGCGCTCGTTTCCCCGGCCGAGGTGGGGCTGGACCTGGACGTCGAGGAGACCGGCTCGACCTTCGCGGAGAACGCGGCGATCAAGGCGCGGGCCTTCGCCGACGCGTCCGGGTTGCCCGCGCTGGCGGACGATTCCGGCATCGTGGTCGATGCGATGGACGGCGGGCCGGGCGTAACGTCGGCACGTTGGGTCGCGGGCACCGATGACGACCGCGTCCAAGCGCTGCTCGACCGGCTCGTCGCGACACCGGACGCCGAGCGGGGCGCGCGCTACCGGGCGGTGGCGGCGCTCGCGCTGCCCGGCGCGACGGAGGTCGCATCGGCCGCGGGCGCGGTCGAGGGCCGTATCGCTCGCGTGCGCCGCGGCGACGCCGGCTTCGGCTACGACCCAGTCTTCCTCGTGGAAGACGGCGGCCACGACGGCACCTGCACGATGGCCGAGCTGAGCCCGGACGAAAAGAGCACGCTCAGCCACCGCGCTCGCTCCGTCGCCGCCCTCGCGGACGCGCTACGAGCGTTGGCAGGCACGGCCGGCTAGCGCGGGGACGACGATCCTACGGCGGCCGGCTACGCCTGGCCGACCGACGGCGCCTTAATGTTTACTACGAGGCTACGACATCGGAATCGAGCGTACCAATGGCAAGCCGGTCCGCCTCGCTCGCCGGCCAACCCGCGCCGGTTGCGACGAACGTGGCCAGGATGTCGGGAAGAGGGATGGGAATGTGGTCGGTGCCGGGTGGAAGTCCATTGGCTCCCTCGTTTGCGGGCCGAGCGCGTGCCCCACCGGGGTAGAGGGCAAGCGATTGGTTCAGGCGTAGGCGTCGAGCCGTGGAACGGGTCTCGCGTTCCGCTGTCCCGTTCGCTCGGGAGTCACTCAAAGTCGATCCGCATTACGACCCGCCTAAGTGTGGGTCGACTGACCTCCTTGAAACCGGCGGCCGCGAAGATTGTGTGGCTGCCGACATGCATCTCCCCCGAGACAACGCCTTGACCCGGCTGCGTGAGCAACGGGTAGGCTTCGAGGGCACGAGCGCCGCGCTCTCGGGCGAAGTCGACCGCCGCGCGGGCGAGGGCGCGACTGACACCGCGCTTGCGGAAACCCGCGCGCGCAAAAACGCACGTCACAGCCCAGATCGTGTCATCAGATCGATCCTCGGTGCGTCCCAGCCACGGAACGCGGTACACGCGCACCAGCCCGACATACGCCGTCCGGGGCTCGACCGCGCACCAACCGATGGGCTCGCCGTCAAGGTACGCGACGAGGCCGCTCGTCGTACCCGATCGCCGTTGGCCGCAGTGTGTCTGCTCATACAAGCGGTCGGCACGTGACTCGACGGGGAGCGAAGCGAACGACTCACCTGGTAGCAGCTTGTATCGTTGGCATTGGCACCCGAACGCCTCGCCGCGCGTGCCGAAGACCGCCCTGATGTCCTGCCAGCTCGCCTCGTTGGCGGGCACGACGACGATCGTGTCATTAGTCTCCATCCGTGTCGCCTCTTGTAGCGTGTTCGGGTCCGCCTACGCCATACGGCAGCCATTGCCGCTGAGCAGTCACCGCAGCGTGGCCACTTCCTTGTGGCCAGGCAGGGACGGGTAGCCCGGCGCGTGGTGGATGTCGCGGTGGCGCCCCTTGATCAGGTCCGACGATCGTGCGTCCCCTTGGCAAACGCGCTGAACGCGTACGCACGAGCTTCGCCGCATTTCCGCAGTCCGCGAGCCCTGCGGAAGCCGGACCCCGGGCGCTGCCGGTTACGAACCCCCCAATCCAACCTACTACGCCAGCATCGCCTCGAACTCGCTGCGGTCGATGGTCTCGACCTCGATGAGGCGCTTAGCCACGGCGTGTAGGCGCTCGAGGTTGTCCTTGAGCGCCTGCGTTGCCCGCTCTTGGGCGCGCAGGATGATGGAGAGAACCTCTTCGTCGATGGCCTCGGCGATGTCCTGCGAGTAGTTCACGTGCTCGCCGATCTCGCGGCCGAGGAAGACCATCTCCTCGCGCTCGCCGAAGATCAGCGGTCCGAGGCGTTCGCTCATGCCGTAGCGGGTGACCATGTCCCGTGCGATCCGCGTGACGCGTTCCAGGTCGTTGGATGCGCCCGTGGTAACTTCGTTGAAGATGATCTGCTCGGCGACGCGACCGCCGAGCAGGCCGGCGATGTCGTCCTCGAACTTGGAGCGTACGATCATCGTTCGGTCGTTCTCGGGCATGTTCATCGTGTAGCCGAGCGCCATGCCGCGCGAAACGATCGTGATCTTGTGCACCGGGTCACAGTGATCGAGGCTGGCCATGACCAAAGCGTGACCGGCCTCGTGATAGGCGATGATCTCGCGCTCTTCATCGTTGATGATGCGCGTGCGTCGCTCCGGGCCGGCGATGATCTTCTCGATCGCTTCCTGGATATCGGCCATGTAGATGGCGCGCCCGTTGCGGCGTGCGGCGTGGATGGCGGCCTCGTTGACGAGGTTCTCGAGGTCCGCGCCGCTAAAGCCGGGCGTCTGCTTGGCGACGACGTCGAGATCGAGGTCGGCTGCCATGGGCTTGCCGCGGGTGTGGATGGCCAGGATCGCGCGTCGCCCGCGCATGTCGGGGCGGTCGATCACGACCCGGCGGTCGAAGCGGCCGGGGCGCAGTAACGCCGGGTCAAGAATGTCCGGGCGGTTCGTCGCCGCGACCACGATGATGTTCGTGTCGCTGTCGAAGCCGTCCATCTCGACCAGGATCTGGTTGAGGGTCTGCTCTCGCTCGTCATGGCTGCCGCCGAGCCCAGCGCCACGTTGGCGGCCCACGGCGTCGATCTCGTCGATAAAGATGATGCAGGGACTGTGCTTGTTCGCCTGCTCAAACAGGTCGCGCACGCGGCTTGCGCCTACGCCCACGAACATCTCGACGAACTCGGAGCCGGAGATCGAGAAGAAGGGCACGCCGGCCTCGCCGGCCACGGCGCGCGCCATCAAGGTCTTGCCGCATCCGGGAGGGCCGACCATCAGCACACCAGCGGGAATCCGCGCGCCGAGCGCGATGAACTTCTCCGGCTCGCGCAGGAACTCGACCACCTCGGCCAACTCCTGCTTGGCCTCTTCCACACCGGCCACGTCGTCGAAGGTCACCGACGGCGTATCACCCGTGAGCAGGCGTGCCTTGCTGCGGCCGAACTGGAGCGCCTGATTTGTGCCGCCCTGGGCCTGGCGGAAGAGGAAGAAGATCAGGCCACCGAAGAGCAGCAGCGGTACTAATGCGAACATGACGCCGACCAGGCGGTCGGAGACGCGTGTCGGGGCAACGCCGAGCTCCAGGTTGCCCAACGTGTCGGCCTCGACGCCCAATGCGTCGAGCGTCGGGAACAGCGTGGAGGCGCGTTCTTTACGCGACACGGCAGCAGGACGCGCGTCGTCACCCTTCTCATACAGTCGCAGCGTCTGCTGGTCCTGCTCGACGGTGATCGATGTGACATCGTTGCTGCCGATGAACTCCGGCAGTTGGGTCAGCGCGACGGTACGCGGCGCGTTGCCGGCGTTGGCCAGCCGGAAGAGCACGATGAGCAGGAAGAATACGATCGCCAGATAGATCGCGGCGTTCTTGAACACGTTCGAAAGCATCGTCCGAAGCCTCGTTTCAGCCCGTGGGATGGGGCGTGCAAGCATAGAGCCGCCCCCGGGTGCCTCAAAGAGACGGCCGGGGGCGGCTGGACCTTACTTGCCGGAATAATGGGTGAACAAAAACGCGATCAGGGGCTCTGGCTGCCGCCGGTTGTACCACCCAAGTCCAAAGGCGGAGCGCTGCCGAGGCTCGACGTGAGCTGGTTGTAGCCCTGCACGAACCAATCCGGTTCGGCCGGCACGAGGCCGGTAGTCGGGAAGCGGCTGATCTCGCTGCTCTTCTCGAGCCGCGCGTCGGCCAACCAACCCTCGAGCGCACCGTCCTTGAGCCGCTGCAGCTCGGCTTCGTCGATCTCACGATCTTCCGCGACATCGAGGACGCGCAGGATGTAAGCGCCCTGGCTGCCGTCGAGCGGTTCGGTGACCGAGCCCGGCTCCATCGCGAAGGCCGCGTCGACCTCGGCCTGCGTCAGGCCCAAGCGCGTGCGAATCTGCTCGGCCGTGTACCAGGAAGCCTCGCTCATCTCGTAGAAGAAGGGCTCCGGTTCGGGGGTCGGCATCGGCGTCGGCGCGGCCTCGGGCTCCTCATCGCCCTCTGCTGCCTCCTCGGCTGCGTCATCACCCTCTGCATCGCCTTCCTCGTCGCCATCCTCGTCGCCTTCGAGCGCTTCGTCGATTTCTTCGGCCGCGTCGGCAAGCTCGTCGCCTACTTCGTCCGCTGCGTCGGCTGCTTCTTCCGCGATCTCTTCCGCGGCGTCCTCCGCCTCTTCCGCGATTTCCTCGGCGGCGTCGCCGACCTCGTCGGCCACCTCGTCAACCAGGCCCTCGTCGCCCTCGGCCTGCTCTTCGGCGGCGTCCGCGGCCTCGTCGGCTGCTTCGTCCTCTGCATCCGCTGCTTCATCCGCAGCCTCGTCGGCGGCGTCTTCCGCTTCCTCGGCTGCTTCCTCGGCTGCGTCGGCAGCCTCGTCGTCGACAGCCTCTGCATCGTCCGCCGCGCCGTCCTCATCTCCGACCTCGACACCATCCAACTCGGCCGCCGGATCGACCCCTAGCTCGTCGGCGTCTACGTCCGGTTCCTCAGGGCGCTGGAAGCGCGCGACGACATCGTCCCAGTCGTCACCGGCGGCGAGGGCCGCGCTGGCCTGGTCGGCGACGCCGTCATCGATGAAGAGCATGTACTCGATCTCGGCCTGCTCGGCCGTGGTGTCAAGCTCTTCGCCCAGCGACTCGGCGAACTTCGTGCTGAACAGCTGCGCACGAACGAGCTTCTCGTAGTCGCGGCGGTTCATGCCCGCCTGCTCGAGCTGCGGATCGAGGATTCGCTCGAAGGTGCGGTCCAACTCAGCGCCCTCGAGCGCGCACACCGGCTCGTCCGGGATAGTGGCCAGCGTGTCGTCCTCGGGCTCGTCCTCGCTCGCTGCGTCCTCGTCGGATTCACCGTCGTCTGTCAAGGCATCACCGGCGTCGGCCACCTCGTCCGCGATCTCGTCGGCAGCGTCCTCCGCTTCCTCCGCGATCTCTTCACCCGCGTCGCCCGCCTCATCCGCGGCCTCGGCCACGAGCTCCGCCGCGCCCTCGTCATCGCCGGCTGCGTCCGCGTCTTCCTCGGCCTGCTCTTCCGCCGCGTCGGCGACCTCGTCCGCCGCTTCGTCCGCGGCGTCCTCCGCCTCCTCGGCGACCTCAGCTGCGTCTTCCGCGGCCTCCTCGCCGTCGCCGGCCTCGTCCTCGCCCTCCGCGGCGTCTTCGTCCGTAGCATCGTCGCCGTCGTCGGCGGTCGCGCCGACGGCCGTCGAGAGCTCTGCGCAGATGCGCTCCTCGACCTCGTCATCGGTCACGGTAATGCCGCGCTCGTTGGCCTCGGCCTGGATCAGCACCTCGTCGATCATCGTGTCGAGGGTCTGCTGCGCAATGCCGGTCCGCTGCTGCTCGACGTAGCTCTGGATGAAGCTTGGGTCGGTCGATTGCAGGAAGCCGAGCAAGTTGCTGAGGTTGTTGAGCGTCTGCCTACGTGCGAACTGAACGCGCTTGCCGTAGTCGTCTGCTTGGATAGCCGTGCCGACCACACGCGCAACCGGTTGGCGCGGCTGCCAGTACTCCAGCCGGAACCAGCCGTAGGCAACCAGACCTACGACAAAGAGGATGATCGGCGCCAGCGCGGCCGTCAGCTTGCGACGTTCTTGGGCAATCTTGCGGTCGCGCAGCATCTCGCGACGCGCCTTGCGTAGCTGGGCGGCTTCGTCTTCGGCTCGATTCCGTCGGCGACGGGCCATCATCGCTCTCCATGCAGTTGCGCGCGATCGGACGTCCTACGTGGGACACCGGCGCGAGTGAGGGTCCAAGAGGCCGCGTGGTGGGCTCCGTCGCGCGCCGATCGGGCGGACGAAGGAGCCCCGCGGATCAGTCGCGGCGGCGGCTGCTGCGGCGGGTCAAGCGTTCCTGCTCCGCCGTGTACGGCAACAGCCCCACGTGACGTGCGCGCTTTACCGCACGGGTCACCTTACGCTGGTCGATGGCCGCCGTGCGCGTCCGGCGCCGCGAGCGCAACCGGCCGCCGTTCTCGAGAAAACGCTCGAGCAGCTCGATGTTCTTGTAATCGATCTTGTCGACGCCCTTGAGGAGGTCGGCTGGTCGACGGCCTCTACCCCGGCCGCCACCGCCGCCATCGTCTCCGCCGCCGCCACTGCGATCACTTCGTCTACCCATGATGTTCTCCTAATCGATCGGGCGAGCGACCGTCGTGGTCGGTTCGCCGTTCCCGCGCGCCGGATGGCGTCGGCGGGTTGGTTACACGTGCTTGGGGGAAACCCTTCGCGGGCGCACCTCGGTGTCCGCTCGGCCTAGAGGCCGGCATGGACGGCGCGCCGTACCGTCGCCCTACTCGTCCTCGCGCACCGTGAGGTAGCGCAGCACGTCTTCGTCGAGACGCAGACCGCGCTCCAACTCATCGATGTACGTGGGGGGCGACTGGAAGCGCAGGACCACGTAGTAGCCCTCGCGGTGGTTGGCGATCGGGTAGGCCAGCCGGCGGGTCTTCCACCCTTCCGTGACCTCACTGACGGTGCCCTTACGATCGGACAACTGTCCGGTCAGCACCATCTCGCCACCATCCTTCTGCAGCCGCTCGTTGACGTTCGTGATCACGGTGTTGACACCGTCGTCGTCGAGCTGCGGCTGCAGGACCATCAACAGTTCGTACTGTCTCATGGAGGTGTGCCTTTCCTCGGAGTCGCCCCGGAACCGTGCCCGGAGCGGAAAGGACGAGAGCCATCCGGCTCCCGAAATTGCAAGCGGGGGATGATAGCACGGGAACGTGGGCGCGGGAACCGGATGCAGGGGTGTGGGGGATGGCGAGGGCAAGTCTCACGATGGCATGGTATCATGGTGCAACCGAAATGGAACCGCTCGGCATGGAGCCTCAAGATGACCAACATAACTGTAAAGAACATCCCGGAAGCGCTGTACGAGCGGGTGCGCCACCTCGCGAACGCGAACCGGCGCAGTATCAACAGCGAGATCATCGTATGTCTCGAGCGCGCCGTCGGCAGCCGCCGCAAGGACGTCGAGACGACCCTGGCCGAGGCGCGTATGATCCGCGAACGGACGGCCATGTACATCGTAGACGACGAAAGTCTGGACGCTGCGAAGCGCGCAGGACGGCCGTGATCGTCGTCGATACGAACGTGATCGCATACTTGTTTCTCCCTGGTGAGCGGTCCGCGGCTGCCGAAGCCGTTTTGCGGCGGGATCCGGACTGGGCGGCCCCATGGCTTTGGCGTAGCGAGCTATCCAACATCCTGGCCACGTACGTCCGCAATGACGGGCTGAGCGTCGATGATGCGTTGGCAATTCAAGCCGCCGCGCTAGATCGAATGCATGGTCGCGAATACGAGGTGGCTCCGGCCCGCGCGCTCTTGGCGGCCACGGAGAGCGGTTGTTCCTCGTACGACGCCGAGTTTGCAGCCCTCGCGGTGGATCTTGGGGTGCCGTTGGTCACTTCGGATAGGCGAGTTGCGCGCGGCTTTCCCGACGTTGCGGTGAGGCTCGAGACCTTCGCGGCCGACTCCCGCTAAGGACCATCCTGTCGACCACGACAGGTCGCCGTAGCCGACGCGTACGGGGTGACGCTGTCCGAAGGTCCGTTACCCTGCGCATCGGATTCGGTTAGGCTGAAAGCAGACGATGTTTCGAATAGAGCGGTGATCCGCATGCGAGCCCCGCGAGGGCTGCTACATTGCCGGGCGTCGCTTCCCATGGAACTTTGGAGGTACTCATGAAGATCAAGACGAAGCGCGATTCCAACATGAACGAATTCAAGGATCGTGTCGCCGATGCCGCGGACGCCGCGGAGAACAAGATCGATCGCGCGAAGGAAACGACCGTCGTCGCAGTCGAGGACGGGGCGCGCAAGACCAAGCGTTGGACGGAACGCACCGCCGACAAGCTCGCGAAGGCCGCAAACGTCGTCGGTGAGCGCGCACACGAGGTCACCGAGCGTGCCCACGATGTGGCGGATCGGGCTACGGACCGAGTCGAGGCGAGCGCAACGTCCGCGGGCAACAGCCTGCAGAACGGCTTCGAGACGACCACGCGCAAGGTCGAGCGGCGCACCGACAATATCACGGACTACGCCGGCGAGAAGGCCGCGCAGCTCGCAGAAAAGATCCGCACCGGTGCACGCAAGATCGATCCCGAGGATTGGGCGGAGACGGGTGCCGAGCAGGTCGACCGAAGCGCCGACTATCTGCGCTCCACACCACCGGACGCAATCCTTCGCGACGCTGCGACCACGGCCCGCAAGCATCCGGTCAAGGCCGTCATCGCCGGCATCGGCATCGGCGTGGTGCTTTCCAAGCTGCTGCGGCCCAAAGCCTAAGGTTCGGATCTAAGGTTCGCGCCGGAGATTCGCTGGACCACGGTGTGCGCTGGAGTACGGTGTTCGCTCTCGATGACCAGGTCGTACCTGCCGTCAGGCAGTGAGACCTGCACGAGGGCGGACACCGTTTCCGCGTTAATGTGAGCCAGGACCAGGCGTCCGTCGATTATCAGACGGAGGCCGCCCGCCAGAAACTACACATAGGGCGGCCGGGATTCGAACCCGGACGGGTTTGACCCCAACGGAGTTTAAGTCCGTCGCGTCTGCCAGTTCCGCCACCGCCCCGCGCTCATCGAGAACCACCGAATCGCGCGGCTCGATTGTAGAAGGCGAGCGCGGTCGCCGCCAGGGTCGAGCGAACGAGGGTCGCTGCATCCAGACGCGCCTCTCGACGCCTCGGCCTGAGCCCAGCGCCACACCGTCCGGGTGCGGAATGGGTGCGGACGGCCGCCCCGAACGGCCCACAGCGCCCCGCTATACTTGGTGCGTCACACCTTACGTAGTTCGTCACAAGATACTTAGTACATCACACCCGCGGGGCGCGGCCCTTCGCCCCATGGCCAGGAGGCGAGCCGCCATCGCCGTCACCCGAACTCCGGCGCATCGATCCGATTCGTCGCCCGCAACGATCGCGAGGCCCGCGACTCCCGCGTCGCTTCCTGCGACCGCGACGCCACCTGCGCCCGCGCCCCCCGCATCCCCCGCGCCGCTAGCGCCGCGCGTCGCGACCGACGGCCGGCGCTTCACGTGGCGGCGCGCGGCGGACGATGG
>JAJCYU010000365.1 GCA_029262755.1 Anaerolineae bacterium | reverse complement strand
ATGATGGCCAGCTCTTCCCACGCCTCCCGCAGCGCTGCATCGACTACCGTCTCGCCGGTATCAATACGACCCCCCGGTAACGAGATCTGCCCGGCATGATCGCGCAGATTCGCATGCCGTTCGGTGAGCGCTACGTACGGTCCATCGGCATTGGGGTAGATCAAGACCAACGCGGCCGCGCGCCGGCTTGCGGCAACACGGGCGGGGTCGTGCGCGGGACGGCCTTCGACAGCCATCTGCCCGTGCGCCGCCGGTCCAGGAAGAGCGCTCGTCTCCAAACGGGCTTGGAGCGCTGTCATTCGGGACTCAAACGCCGTCGTTGCGGTCATGGGCATCCTGTAGGCGAGCCGGTGTTGCGCTGCGCGACGTCTCCATGGGGGCTGACATCGTGTCGGCGCGCAGAGCACTCTCAACGCGACATAACGGAGAGTCGAATCCACTGCGGTCGGGGCCGATTGTAGGGTATGATGCCGCGCCATGACATCGAATATCGACGCGGCACAACCCGCACAGGCATCTTCAATCGCTGTACCGAAACGACCCGCGGCTCCCCCCGGACTTCTGGCGCGGCCAAGGCCGTGGATCATGGCGCATCGGGGGGATAGCGCACATGGACCGGAGAACAGCGCGGCCGCGTTCGAGCTGGCAGTGCAAGCCGGAGCCGACGTGCTGGAGACGGACCTGTGGCGCACGACCGACGGCCACTTGGTATGCCACCATGATGCGACTGCCGAGCGCATGACGGGGGACCCACGGCGCCTCGATTCGATGACGTTGGCCGAGGTCCAATCACTGCGCTTGCACTCGCGCTTCGATGCGGACTATCCCCACGAGCGCATTCTCACATTGGATGAGCTTCAGCAACTCGCGCCGTCGGATGTCGTGCTCGCCCTGGAGCTCAAAGATCCGCGGTTGGCGGACCCGGACGCCGCATGGGAGTTAGCGCAGCTGATCGCTGAGCGCGTCGAAGGTCGTCGCGTGTTCGCGCTGTCGTTTAGCCTTTCCCAGCTCCGTGCGTTGAAGACGGTTGCCCCGGACGTAATCGTGGGTCACATCTCGATGCGCAACCCTTTGCCGACACAATGGACCGAGCTCGTGGGGGTGTCGTGGCCGATCTTGGCGGCCAACCCCCTCTATTCGCGCATGGCACGGTGGCGGGGACGCTGGGTGGCGCCGCTCGACCCCGACCTGCACCGGCGATTGCCGCGCTACCTGCGTCAGAACGTCGACGCGGTGCTCACGAACGATCCGGCGGCGACTCGAACAGAGATCGAGCGGCTGCGTTCCACATAGATCTGTCGCGGGAATGATCGACGTGATCTACACAGGGAAACGAAAACGCCCCGCCCGGAATCTCCGGGCGGGGCGTTTCTAAACGTTGTCGTCGTGCTTAGAAAAGCCGCGCGACGGCGAGGTTCAACCTATTGACAGCCGCACTTCCACTGCAAGCGGTTGAAGATCGGGTGGTACGGCTTGTTGCCGTCCTGCAGCGACAGCTTGTCGCGATACAGGTTGTCCGGACCGATCGGAACGTTCGGGTTGCAGAGCATGTAGTCCTGCGGCGGGTTGGCCAGAGCGGCCGCGACAGCGGCGTCGGGCACGCGACCCTGCAGCTGCGGACAACTGGCCGGCTCGGCTGCCGGCGGAACCCACGGGTCGCCACCAGCGCCACCGGTCGGGCGCGGCCCGGCCGTTGGGCGCGCCGTCGCCGGAGGCGGCGTCGGCGTGTCAGGCAGGTCCACGCAGATCAAACCGTCGCTGTTACCGGTCGGGCGGTTGCCGCCGGCCTGGAACTTCGAGCGACCGCCGTGCACCACGGCCGACATCGCGTTGGCCGCGAAGGCCATCGAGGCGCCGACACGATCCTTGACACCGAGCGGGCTGGTATCCAGGTCAACCCAGGTCGGCATCGCGGGATCCGTCATGTCGAGGGCCCACGTGTCGTCAAAGGTGTTCTCGCGGTTCGTGTGCAGACCACTCGCGATACCGCCGCTGATGATCATCCAATTCTGGTTGCTGTCATAGGCCGCACTGTGGAAGAAGCGCGCCCGGGGGCCGCCCTGCGCGATGCGCGTCCACGTGCCGATGGCCGGCGCGAGCGCCAACGCGTACACGTCGCCGTTGGCACGGCCGCCGTCGGTGGTGCCGCCGAAGAGCAGCATTTGCTTGTTGGCCGAGTCGTAGACCATCGAGTGGCCGTAGACCGAACCCGGCCGCGAGCCGGCCTGCACCTGCGTCCAGGTGGCGCCGCCCATGTCGTCAAACTTCAACACGCGGGTCTGGGCCAACTGGTTGGCGCCCGCACACTGATTGCTGTCCGGCTCGTTAACGGCGCTGCACTGGCTCGTGCCGCCATAGAATACGGCCTGGTTGTTGTCCGGATCGTAAGCAACGGCCCCGTGGAGTACGTCGGGCAGGTTGCCGCTCACGGTCAGGATGTCAACGACGTTGCTCGCGGGCGTGTAGCGATACACGCTGTTCTCACCCTCGCCCTCGTCCAATTGGCCGTTCTTGCTGCCGCCGACGAAGTAGGCCGCTGACTTGTCGGCATCGGTGCCGTCTACGCGGAAGAAGCCTGCCGCGCCGTAAATCTGGGGCAGACCCGATGGGCGCTTGGTGGCCATGCTGGCTTTCGTGATGTCGGGATCCGTGGTGTCCAGCGCGCCGAGGAACGAGGACGCGTCGCCACTCTGATCGACGCCACCGAAGTAGTAGATGGCATTGTTCTGGCTGTCGTAGGCGTTAGCCGCATGGTAGTGGCCGGTGTTCTGACGATCAGCGGTGGTCCACTCACAGACCAGCGCAGCGGGCGCGGCTGAGAGGCTGCTACCGGGCGCCGTGGCGGTGCCCAGGATGGCTACCGCGGCGGCCGCGGCAGCAGCCGCGACGAACCAGCGGCGAAGGGAAAGTACGGACATGACAGGCACGCTCCTTAGTAGAGATGGGTGCGGATGTTGTGCGGACCGCGAGCCGAGGGCAATCGGATCGGACCGGCTCCATGGCGCCGTCGCGCAGAAGCTCGGCCTGTTGGTTCGCACGGTCTAAAGACACGCGAAGGTTACAAACGTTTCGCGTCCGACCGATTCTAACACGATCCACGCGAAACCCGTTTGTTTTTCACGAAGTTCGGGGAGCGCGCTCCAGCGAACGATTGTGCGATGGGAGGCATCGGTGGGTCGCATCGGAACGAACCTTAGGGCCCACCGATG
>JAJCYU010000364.1 GCA_029262755.1 Anaerolineae bacterium | reverse complement strand
CCCTATGCCCGACAAACACGCGGGCTTGGGCGACGTAGAGACGCGCCTGCGCCAGCGCTACCTTGACCTGATCGCAAACGAGGAGAGCCGGCTCCGGTTTGCCGCGCGCAGCCGCATTATTCGCGGGATCCGATCCTTCTTAGATGAGCGTGGCTTTCTTGAAGTGGAGACGCCCACGTTGCAGCCCTTGTACGGTGGCGGCGCGGCGCGCCCCTTCACGACGCACTACCACGCCCTGGATCAGACGATGTATCTGCGCATCGCGGACGAACTCTATCTCAAACGTCTCCTCGTCGGCGGCTTCGACAAGGTCTACGAGATCTGCAAAGACTTCCGCAACGAGGGCGTAGATCGCACCCATCTGCCCGAATTCACCATGATGGAGTGCTATTGGGCCTATGCGGACTATCGGGACATGATGCGTCTCACGGAACACATGGTCTCGGAGGTGGCGCAGAGCGCACTGGGTACGATGACGGTGCACTACGATGGTCATGACATCGACCTCAGCCCCCCGTGGCGACGCGTGACCGTGCGCGACGCGATTCTGGAGGCGACCGGTATCGACATCGGCGAGGCAGACGAGCTTCCAGCACTGCGTGCGGCCATTGCACAACGCAAGCTCAGCGTCGCAGAGGAGCCAACCTGGGCCAAGACGGTCGACGGGTTGATCGGTGCATTCGTCGAGCCCGGCATCGTCCAGCCGACGTTCTTGACCGACCACCCTGTGCCTCTGAGCCCCTTGGCCAAGGCCAAGCCGGATGACCCGCGCTACGCGGAGCGCTTCGAGCCGCTGGTTGCGGGCTTCGAGTTGGGCAACGCGTTCAGCGAACTCAACGATCCCGACGAACAACGCGCGCGTTTCGAGGACATGAACCGCCAGCGCGACGCCGGCGACGACGAGGCGCATCCCCTCGACGAGGACTTTCTGGAAGCGCTCGCCTACGGCATGCCGCCAACGGGCGGACTCGGCATCGGCATCGATCGGCTCGTGATGCTCCTGACCGGAACGACGAACATTCGCGAGGTCGTCTTGTTCCCACAGCTGCGATCGCGAGTTTCGGGCGAACCGGAGGCATCCGAGCCGGATGCGTAGGCGCACGATTCACCAGGAAGCCGACGTGGCGAACCGACTGTCTCATGCCCCCCGTGCGGGTCTTGGTACCTACGCCCCTTGCGTGCTGCCACCTACGGGGTCTAGGACGCCATCTTCAAGGGCGTTGCGCGCATCCGTGGCCGAACGGCTGTCTTCGAAGGCCCAGCCCCAAACCTCGCTGATCGTATCGGCCAAGTAGAAGCGCATGGCTTCGCGCACTTCGTCGGGCACCTCGTCCAAGTCGGGTTCGTTGCGTGCCGGAAGGATGATCGTGCGCAATCCCGCCCGGTGGGCCGCGAGCACCTTTTCCTTGATGCCCCCCACAGGGAGCACCTTGCCGCGGAGGGTGATCTCACCGGTCATCCCGACATCGGCGCGCACGGCGCGACCGGTGAGGAGCGACGCCAACGCTGTGGCGATCGTCACGCCGGCCGACGGACCATCCTTCGGTGTCGCGCCTGCCGGTACGTGTACGTGCAGGTCCTGTGAAGCAAAGAACTCTGCATCGATCCCAAGATCCGCATGGCGAGCGCGGACATACGACAACGCTGCCTGCGCGCTCTCCTTCATCACGTCCCCGAGTTGGCCGGTCACCAAGAAGCCCTTGCCGCCCGGTGCCGCGCTCGCCTCGATGAAGAGCACGTCGCCACCGTAGGGCGTGTAGGCCAATCCGGTGGCCACGCCGGGGATGGACGTTCGCTCCGCTGCCTCGTGGCTGAATCGCGGCGCGCCGAGATAGTCGATCACATCGTCGATACCGACCGAGCGCGTGGTGGGCTCGTCGCCCGACTCCGCCACGTGGACCGCCACCTTGCGCGCTATCTTGGCGATCTGACGCTCCAGGTTTCGCACGCCCGCCTCGCGTGTATAACGGCCGATCACGCGTCGAAGCGCCGCGTCGTCGATTGTTAGCTCACCGTCGCGAAGGCCGTTAGCCCGCTGCTGCCTCGGGATAAGATAGCCGCGGGCAATATGAACTTTGTCGGTCTCGGTATAACCCGATAGCTCAATGATCTCCAGACGGTCTCGTAGCGGACCCGAAATCTGCGCGATCTCGTTCGCCGTCGCGATGAACAGGACATCCGAAAGATCGAATGGCACATCGAGATAGAGATCGCGAAACTCGTGATTCTGTTGCGGATCGAGCACCTCGAGCAGCGCGCTCTCCGGATCGCCTCGAAAGGAAGCTCCGACTTTGTCGATCTCGTCGAGGATGAACACGGGATTGCGGGTACCGGCACGCTTGAGTCCCTGTACGATTCGGCCCGGCATCGCTCCGATGTAGGTTCGTCGGTGACCGCGGATCTCCGCCTCGTCCCGCATTCCGCCGAGGCTCATCCGAATGAACTCCCGTCCCAACGCGCGCGCGATCGAGCGGCCAAGGCTTGTCTTGCCCGTGCCGGGTGGACCGGTAAAGGCAAGGATTCCCCCACCGGACTCCCGCCGCTCTCCCGGGCGCCCCCCGTCCGCCTCGGCCTCCATGCCGCGATCCCGCCGCAGCTTCTGCACGGCGAGAAACTCGAGGATGCGCTCCTTGATGTCCTCCAGGTCGTAGTGATCCTCATCCAAGACCGTGCGAGCATGGGCGATGTCAAGATCATCCTCGGTGGATTTCGACCAAGGCAGATCGACCATCCAGTCTAGGTAGGTGCGGATCACGCCGTATTCGGCAGCGGCTTCGGGAAGATTGCGCAGGCGTCCGAGTTCTCGCAGCGCTTCTCGCTCCGCCTCTTCGGGCATGCCGGCCGCGTCGATGCGCGCTTCCAATTCTTCGAGCTCGGCCTCGGACTCGTCGGTTTCACCCAGTTCCTTGCGGATCGCTTTCAGCTGCTGGCGCAAGAAGTATTCTCGCTGCACCTTCTCCATCTCGCCGCGCGCCTCGCGCTGAATCTTTCGTCCGATCTCCAAGACCTCGAGCTCGCGGGACAGCGACACGGTGAGCGCGCGAAGGCGTCCGTCCACGGTCTCCATCTCGAGCAGTGCTTGGGCCTCATCGACCTCCATGCGCGTGTTGGCGGCGATGAAGTAGGCCAGGGCCCGCGGATCGTCCATGGTCTCGATCGCCTCGGTCAACTCCTCCGGCAGATGCGGGACAAGATCCACGAGACGGCGGAAGAGGTCAACGACGCTTCGGCGCAGCGCCTCGATCTCGACCGACTCCTCTTGGGGGTCGGGCAGCACCGTTACGCGTGCCTTCAGATAGGGATCGGTCTCCTCCCACGACTCGATACGAACGCGTTCGAGGCCTTGCACGAAGATCCCGATGTTGCCGTCGGAACCCTTGACCATCCGGTGCACGTAGGCCGCCGTGCCGATTTCGTTGAGCTTGTCGGGTCCCGGCTCTTCGTCTGAGGGATCCCGGGACGCCACGAGGCCCACGATGCGATCGGCCACCGAAACGTCTTCGATCAGCCGAATGGAACGAGGTTGCCCGACCGACAAAGGCAGGAACGAGAGCGGGAACACGACCACGTTGCGAAGCGGAAGGATTGGTAGGATGTCTGGGATCTTGCGGCGTGCTTCCTCCGCGTCCAGCGTATCCGGCGCGTCGCTGTCGCGTTTGGCATCCGGGTCGCCGTTGGACTCTGCACTTGGCGCGACCGTATCAACGGGCGCGGTGCGTAGCAACGAATCCGCAGACGCCAGGGGCCCAAACACGAACGGAAGTGAGTCCATCTCTG
>JAJCYU010000363.1 GCA_029262755.1 Anaerolineae bacterium | reverse complement strand
GCTGCCGACTTCATCGGGCAACTCGGGTACGGAGATATCGACGTGCAGCACGCCCCGCGCTGGGTGCGCGATGTACAGATCGCCGCGGGATTGGATCATCGATCTTCGCGTCCAGCGGGTAGGCAAGCCTGGCGCGGATTCCAGATCCAAATCCAAATGGCCAAGCACGACCAACGCTGCCGGATCGGAGCGGTCGAAGATGTCGATGGTGTGTAGTCCCGCGGGCGAAGCCGTGAGCGTGGTTAGGAGCTTGCCGTACTCGGCGATCGATATCACGCCGGCCGGCATCGAGACGTCCGACATAAAGCGCGGGCGGGACGGGGTGGAAACGTCGATGACGGACAGCGCTGCGCCGGTCCCGTCCGTGCCCACCCAGACATGACCGTCGGCATAGATGCTGGATACCGGAGTGCGACGAGACCATCGCCATGTCGCGAGCGGCGGGTGCAGTTGCTGCGCATCCGCGCGGATAATGTCCAGCCCGTGCTGGCCCGCCACGAACACGTGCTCCCCGTCCGTGCTGAGGTTCGCTCCATTCAGATGGTCCGGTCGCGTTGCCACATGCCGGATATCGGCCGGGTCCGACACGTCGAACACATCGAGTCGGTTCGCGGTGGCCACCCACAGTCGATCGCCGACGAGGACGGCATCGCGCATCGTATCGGCATGGAAGGCCCAACGTTCGGGCAGCCAAACGGCGGCGGGCGTCGCCAGCCGGTCCCCGCCGACGCGATAGAACTCCATCGACCCATGCGTGCCCACGGTCACCAACCATGGCGCGGCCACGACATGGCTGCGTTGCAGGTTCGACTCGGTCCGCCACGGAGCCGTCGCGAGACGCGCCGGCGCGTTCGCGCCCGCATCCGGCAGCCAGCGGGCAGCGCGTCCTCCCACGGTCACGACGGTTGCGCCCGCTCCCCGCTCAAGAATCAAGGGCGATCCAGAATAGGGCTCTACATCCACGTCGTCGACGATGATTGCCGATTCCCAATCTCCGGGCAGTCCGCCGGCTTCGATCCGCCTCTTTAGCAGCGTGGACTCCTTGCCAGCGAATGCCCGCTCGAGGACCCACAGCGCACCGCGATCTACGCCGAAGTCCGACAGGATCCGAGACAGACCTGCCTGTGCCAGGATGCGCCTCTCGCTGCGCGGCACGACCCCAAACACGCTTACGGTAGGGACACGGTCCGACGACCCGACGGGCCCCATGGATTCCAGGACATAGAGGTAGCCATCAAGCATGCGCGTTCGTTGGATCGAGCTACTGTCGATCAACGTCTCGTGGCGTGGTGGCTCGCCTGCGCCTCGATCCAGACGCACGACTTCGATCCCACCGAAGGAGAGAGAAACAGCAGCCCACCCGCCCTCCATGCTCACCCGCCATACGCCACGGCTACCTTCTATCTGCACAGCCAACCGACCGACCTCGAAGGCGCGGCTCGCGTCGACCACGCGCAGATGCACCAGCTCGCGGTCCACGACGAGCGCGACGTCCATCCCGTCGGCGGCTACTGCATGTACCGTTCCCGAAACACGAATCGGACGTACCTTCCGCGGCCACGTGGGATCGCGCGTGTCGAGCAACCAAGCGGTCTGCTCCTGCCCGTGCGCAACGGCAACCGCGAAGCCGTCACCGACGCCCACGTCCACGATCACGCCGGGTAGGGCCGGACTGCGCCCCACTGGGCGTAGGCCGTTCGGCCCGGACCGTAGCGCCACGACGTGCGCGCCCTCACCGGCCCACACGAGTTCGCGATCCGGCTCCACGCCGATCGTCCGAAGGTATCCACCGCCGGGACTGCTGCCCATCACGCCCATGGACCGCCACGACGCCAGATCCGTCTGGAGCGGAGCTCCAAGTACGTTGGCCGACTCGTCCGCGAGCACGCGTTGGGGCGTTCGTGAGTGCGAGAGTGCCGGCCCGAGCAGCGGTGCGGTGTCGAGCACGAGTCCGGTATCGCGTGCCGCGGCGGATGCTGCGCTCGTGGCTACCGCGTTCAACGCGGCCAGCGCGAGGCCGACGGCGTATCGCATTCGCATAGCAATCAACTCCCGGAGGCGTGTGCACTGGTCGCGGCGAGGGAGCGATTCCCCGGCCCCACGACCCTTGCGCTTCGCGGAGACTGCAGCGTTGGACACGCGAACGCACGTCCCGGGGACGGGCGTCGCAGGTGCACGACGGACGTTCTTTGCAACGGTCGGCTGCCTAGCGCGGCCGCTGCGTGATCTACGTGAACGCTCCGACGGTCTACCTTGCCAGCAGAAGGGGACGGCCCCGACCGCGAAGATACGAGATAGTATTCGCACCGGGAGCGCAGCCGGGCTCTGGGTCAGGGAGCTGAGTACGGATGCTAAGGCCGACGCTCTCGCAAAGGCGCGTTGGCGGTGGCCTGATGGCAGGTGGACGCAACGGAATGCTCTCAGAGAGCGGGTCACAGGCCTTGCCTCATCTGCAGGATGCGCCCAAACGAGAGCCCTTCCCCATTTCGGGAAGCCGGCGATTGTCGCTAGCACTGGATTCTTTGCTGAAGTCCGGGCCAATGCTCATTCAGGCGGGACAGGACCTTGACCTGCAACCTGCGGTTTGGATCCAGCTCGGGCTCGTCTTAGCGAAGGTGATGGCTGATGCTGGCCATCCGGAACCCAAGTCCGTATGATCGACCCTTCGATGAGTGGGGGAGCCAACCACAGGCTCACCAACAATAAGGAACTCGTTGTGACAACCGTCCTGCTACCGCGCCGTGAGTCACTGCACCTTCGAATCTGGGCGGCCATCGCCATGTGTGCGCTGCTCCTCGCTGCGACACAGGCCGCGCCGCCACCGGCGCTGGCTCAGGGGGCGGCCTGCAGCGTGGTGTTGACGGGCCCCGCGTTGGCAGCCGGCTCCGGTTCCCCGTGTGTGATTGAAAGCGACGGGACCCTGACTTGTTGGGGTGGCGATGCGAACGGCCTCGTCTCCGGGGCGCCGAGCGGGACGTTCACCGAGGTGGCCGCCCAGAACAGCTTCTTCGGCGGCCAGCAGCACGCGTGTGCGTTGCGCACAGACGGCACGATCGTATGCTGGGGTCTAGACACGTCCGGCCAGGTGTCCGGTGTGCCGGCGGGCACCTTCGTACAGGTCGAGACCGGCAACACGCACGATTGCGGACTGCGTCCCAGCGGCACGATCGAGTGTTGGGGCTCGAATGCCTTCGGCCAGATCTCCGGGAATCCGGGTGGGGTCTTCACCCAGGTCAGCGCCGGAGATGGCCATACGTGTGGTCTGCGTGCCAGCGGCGCCGTAGAGTGCTGGGGCCGCAACGACCTTGGCCAATCGTCGCCTGTTCCAGCCGGGACATACACGCAGCTCTCGGTGGCGCGCCTGACCTCCTACGCCCTGCGCGACGACGGCGAGATCGTCGGCTGGGGACGCGATAATGTCGGCCAGGTATCGGCGATTCCCGCTGGGCCATTCACCTCGGTGTCCGGCGGGGATTCACAAGGCTGCGGTGTGCGCACCGACCAATCCATCGAATGTTGGGGCGCCAACAACTTCGGCCAGTCCGGCCCCGAGACCCCAGGCACCTACGTACAGGCGAGCGCCGGTAGCACGTACTCCTGCGGCGTAACGACCGCGGGCGGGATCGAGTGTTGGACCACCGCCCCGAGCGTACCCCCCGGGCTCAGCATCTGCCTTCTCGCCGCGGCCGCCGAGCCGGTCGTCGGGGCCGGCGCCCCCCGCCGCCCGCGGGCCGCCCCCCCCACCACACACCACCACACCCCCCCG
>JAJCYU010000362.1 GCA_029262755.1 Anaerolineae bacterium | reverse complement strand
CCGGCGCGTAGCCGTGGTCGCGGTTCATCGACACCGTCTCCAGGTACCAGGCAGGCGCCGCCGCATCCGCGCTCGGCGTACCATCCGCCTGCGCGATCCGCGTTGCCGCGTCCCAATCCAGGCCGATCCGGTACACGTTCGTCTCGCCGTACACGCTATCGCGCGTCCGAGCGTGGAACACGAGCGCCGAATCCGCCGACCACGTCGCGCCGCCGGCCACGTCGCGCGACACCGCACGTCCGTCCACCGTCACCGCGAGCAGCGCCGTCGGCAGGCCCGTCAGGTCCACCCCCGCCGCCGCCAGGTCCGCATGCGTGACCTGCACCAACCCCGTCTGCTCGATGTGCAGATCCGCCAGCGCGCCCGATGCGTCCGCGCGCGTCAGCGCGTCCACGAAGCGCTCCGCCAGCTGCGCGTCGAACATGCCGTCCGCACCGTCAGTCTGCGCGCCGTCCAAGTCCAGACCCTCCGCCGCGAACTCCGTTCGCAGCGCGTCCAGCCGTGCCGCCGCCTCGTCCGCCGTCGCCGTCGTGCGCTCCACGCCCAGCTCCGCGTGCTCCGTTGCGATCGTCGGCCAGTCGATCGGGCGCATGTCCAACGTGTCGCCCGTGTTCGTGCCCAGCTCGAAGGGACCGTGCCGCCGCGCTTCACCGCGCAGGTCCACGTCCTCGATCCACAGCGTCGCCGCGTTGCCCAACGTCTCCGCCGGCACGTCCAGCACGTACTCCTGCGGGCCGAATGCGTCCGAGGACGCCGTCGGCACCAGCTGCTCGTTCACGCGCCGGATGCCATCCGCCGTCTCCACGTACACGTCGAAGCCCGCGTTGCCGGCCTCGCTCGCCGTCGTCCACGTGATTCGCGCCCCGCCGTCCGCGCTCCGCTCGCTACCGAAGGTCGCGATCGTCACGGGGTTCGTGCGCGAACCACCGGGCGCCAGGAAGCCGAAGTTGTGGTTCGGCGACAGGTCGCCGTCCACCTCGGCGGGCTCCGTGCTACCGGTGCCCGTCTGGGTCGTCTGGAAGTAGCCTTCCAGCCGCGTACCTTCTGCCTCCACAACCACGATGTAGTTCCCGTCCGGCATGTTGGGGAAGACGTAGGTCCCGTTGTCCGGGGGATCCTCACCGGTCTCGGTCATGCCCACCTTGGGCTCGCCGGGATCGAGGACGCCGTTGCCGTTGTCGTCGCGGTACAGTGACACCGGAATGCGCGGGATGACGGTCTCAGCGCCTTCGTCGTAGATGCCGTCGTTGTCCAAGTCGATGAAGATCACGCCGAAGATCGGATAGCCCACGTTGGCCACGTAGCCGAAGTCGGCGCGTAGATCGGCCGGGTCGCCCGGCGTCAACGTGGTCGGATAGGGCGTCGTCTGGCTGTTATCGTTCGTGAAGGGCGCGCCTGCGGTGCGGCTCATCCCGGTGAGAGACGGCGAGCCTTCGTCCACGACCACGAGGTAGTCGTCGAAGGGCAGGTTGTTGAAGATGTACTCGCCCAAGCCGTTGGTCGTCGTCGAGCTGAGCAGCATGTCGGTGCCCGGGCTCAGCACCCCGTCCCCATCCACGTCGCGCCACAGATCGACCGCGACGCCGCCGATGCCGCTCTCCTCCGGATCGCGGACGCCATCGCCATCCAGATCGTGCCAGATGGTCGTGCCGATCAGGCCTGCAGCGCCCACGCCGGCCACGCCGCCCGGATTGCCGTAGCCGAAGTCGGCGCCGTCGTAGTTATCGCCGCCCGCGACCACGATACCCGTGGTCGGCGCAAGCGGCGTCGTGAGCCCGAGCGTGCCGAGCACGTCGTCTACGTCCGTCACGACCACGTCGTAATCGCCCGCGGGCAGCCCGACGAAATCGTAGGAGCCGTCGGGGCCCGTGATGGTCGTGCCGATCAGGTCCCCGGTCGTGCCGTCTAGCAGGTTGATCGAGACGCCGGCGATCCCCGGCTCCCCGGCATCCTGCACTCCGTCGCCGTTCGCATCGAGGAAGACGGTGTCGCCAATCGAAGCCGTCGTGCCGGCCACGCTGGTGAAGCCGAAGTCACCGTAGAGCACGTCCACGCCTGCCGGCAGCAGCAACGTGCGCACCGGGGCACCGTTTGTCGGTGTGCTGTTGTAGCCCGGCGGCAACGTCGAGGTGTCGACGGCTACCGCGTAGCTTCCGGGAATCAGGTTGGGCACGTACCACGATCCGTCCGGACCCGTGAAGGTCTGGAAGGCGCCGCCCGGACCGCTCACGACGACGCGCACCCCCTCGATGCCGGGCTCGCCCGGATCGTGGATGCCGTCGCCGTCGGCGTCGTACCACACCGTGTCGCCCAAGATGCCGCGCGTCGGGTCGTCCGAGCTGTAGCCGACGTCGAGGTCGGTCGCGGACTCGCCTGGGCCGAGGGTGACCACCGGCGACGGATCGTTGCCCGGCGCTGTGGGCGCCATGCCCGGCGGCACCGTCGCATCGTCGACGTCGATGTAGTACGAGCCGGGGGGCAGGTTGTCGAAAACGTAGTTGCCGAACGCATCGGTCACGGCGATGTCGACCGGCGTGTCGCCGGGCGAGGGGCCGGGGACGCCGTCGTCGTCGCGGAAGATCGTCACGACGATGCCGCCGAGCCCGGGCTCTGCGCCGTCGATGACATCGTCCCGGTCGGCGTCATGCCACAAGGTGCCGCTGACGAGCACCGGCCGGACAATGCCCATGTCCAAGGTGAGATCGAGCTCGCCGTTGAGGAGCGGACCCGTGTTGGCCGTCAGGCCGGTCGTCGGGTCCGCGTCGGAATCGACGTCGTCGCCGACGCCGCCGGCGTCCTGTGTCGTCGGGACGTAGCCAGGCGGCAGCGTCACTAGATCGAAGCGGACCGCGTAGTCGCCCTGACCGAGCCCGGCGAACAGGTAGTAGCCGGGATTGCCGAAGGAGTCGTCCATGGTGACCGCGGTCAGCGGGTTGCCGGGGTTCGCCGGATCGTCCACCGGCAGACCCGTCGTCGCGTCGATCAAGATGACGCGCACGCCGTTGACGCCGGAGCTCGGCGGTTCGTCCTGCTCGCCGTTGCCGTTGAGGTCTTCCCACACGTAGTTGCCGATCGTCACGCCCTCGACGAGGGCGAAGTCGATCGTGAGGTCGCTGTTCGGATCACCGTCCTCGGCGGCCGTCTCCGCGCCGACGGTCAGGTTGACCGTGGCCGTCGAGATGCCGGTCGTAGCCGGGTCGAGTTCATCGAGTCCGTTCTCGTCGACGTCCTGATCGATGCCCGCCTCGGGATCACCCGCGCCGGGGGTCGAGAAGAGCTCGAAGAGGGGCTGCCCTGAAGCGAAGTTACCGGCGGGAAGATGCAGGATGTAGTCGCCGTCCATCAGCCCAAGGAAGACATAGTCGCCGTTGCCGTCCGTTGTCGTCGTCCCGAAGGGCGTGTCGACGCCAGGCGTTTGGCCGGCCGTGTAGAGCTCAACCGTCACGCCCGGAATCCCGGCCTCGGTGCCGTTCTGTGCACCGTCCGCGATGACGCCGCCCCCCAGGCCGTCGTCCAGGAACACGCGGTTCCCGAGCGCACCGAAGAGGTAGTCCTCGACCTCACCGCTGTCGGCGTCGCCGGTGGGCGTGTTCGCCTGGCCCGTGTCGGCCGCGAAGCGGAAGCGGCTGTACACCGTGGTCGAAACCACCGCGGGCACCGCAATCGTGATCGTCACCATACCGCCGCCCGTGATCTGTAGATCCTCGAGCAGGCCGCTGCCGGGCAGGATCGCGCCGGCCGACACGGCCGTCACGCCGACCGAATCGAGCGTGCCGTCGTTGTCGAAGTCAAGGAAGCCGCTCAGGAAGCCTGCAGTCGAAGCCGTCACCTTGATGCGCGCCGTCGAGCCGGGGACCAGCGGATCCAAGAGCTGAATTCCGTCCTCGTCATCGCTCGCCGCGCTGTCGTCCGCGTTCGCGGCCGCAGACGGCTGGCCATCGGACTCCGAGTCCACGCCGGCGCCCAAGAAGGTCGCGTCGTCGATCACATGGCTCGCGCCGTTCACGCTATCGGTGGTGCCATAGATATCCGGTAGATCGCCCAAGTCTCGGCGCGCGACGCCGAAGTCAATCGTCAGGTTGGAGTTCGCGTCGCCGTCCTCGCTGGTCGGCGCGCTGCCCGGCACGAGATTGATCGTGCCCGACACGAGGCCGGTGGAAGGCGGATCGATGCTGTCGATGCCGTTCTCGTCCGTGTCCTGGTCGATGTCGGCGTTGGGGTCGCCCGCACCGGGCGAGCTGGCGAGGCCGTAGAGTGGCTCGCCGCTCAGGAACTCGCCGGCCGGAATCCGGACCCGGTAGTCACCCGTCGGTAGGCCCCCGAAGAAGTAATCGCCAAGGCCGTCGGTCGTGGTCGTCGCGATGACCGCACCGCCCGCGTCCAGCAGCTCGACCACGACACCGGGCACCCCGGCCTCACCGCCTGTCTGCGCTCCATCTGCAACCGTGGCGCCGCCCGTACCGTCGTCCAAGAAGACCCGACTGCCCAGAGAGCCGAGCACGTAGTCCTCGACCTCGCCTGTCGGCGCGGGGCCGACGGGGCTCGTCGCTTGTCCCGCGGCCGCGGTGTAGCGGAAACGGCTGTAGACCGACGCAGGGCTGATCCCTGCGGGCACGTCGATGGTAAGCGTGTAGAGCCCGCTCGACGTAAGCTCGACATCGGCCAGCAGGCCGCTGCCGGGCACGACCGCGCCGGCGCTCGCGGAGACGACCGTGACCGGATCCAACGTGCCGTCACCGTCGAAGTCGATGAAGCCGTTGAGGAAGCCCGGTGTCCCGGCTTGGATCGTGATGGTTGCAGCTTGTCCAGGGGTCAGCGGTGAGAGGAAGGTCACGCCGTCCTCGTCGTCCGTGCCCGCGCCGTCGTCGCCGTTCGCCGCGTTCGTCGGCTGCCCGTCCGAATCGGCATCGACCGCGGCGCCCAAGAAGGTACCGTCGATAATGTGGCTGGCGCCGCCGGCGCCGATGGTCGTGCCATAGAGATCCGGCAGGTCGCCGAGATCGAAGGCAACGAAGCCAAGGTCCAGCGTCAGGTTGACGCTGCCATTGCCGTTCGGCTCGTCGCCCACGCTGAGCGTGATCGGCGCCGTCGCAATACCGTTGGCGGCCGGATCCGGGTCGTCGATTCCGTGTTCGTCCACGTCTTGATCCAGATCGCTGTCGGGCGCTCCTGCACCGGTCGAGCTCAGCATCCCGGCCAACGGACCCGCCGGCGCGAAGTTCGCCTGCGGTACGAACACCACGTAGCCATCCGGGGTCAAGCCCGTGAACAGGTAGTCGCCGTTGACATCCGTCGTGGTTGTCGCGATGGGGGCGTCCACCCCCGGCGTCTGCGCCGACGTATACAACTCCACTACCACGTTCTCGATACCCGGCTCCGCGCCACCCTGCGCTCCGTCGTCGGCCGTTGCGCCGCCCGACGAATCGTCCAGGAAGATCCGGTTGCCCAGCGCAAGCAGCACGTAGTCCTCCACCTCGCCGCTGTTGGCCGCGCCCGTCGGCGTCGTCGCGTCACCCGCGTCCGCCGTCACCCGGAACCGGCTGTACAGCGAGCCCGTCGTCGAGATCGGCGCCGTGCCCGTGAGCAGGTTCGCTCCGGCCGTGAGCGCCGTGTCCGCTGCGATCTGCTCGAATGGCGACATCACGCCGTTCGCGTCGAAGTCGATCCACGCGTTCAGGAAGCTGTCGGCGGATGCCACAACGCTGATCGTATAGACCGCGCCCGGCATGATCGGCGTCAGGAAGCTCACGCCGTCCTCGTCATCGAAGGGTGCAGCCGTATCGTCACCGTCGGCATTCACCGTCGGCGCGCCGTCCGGCTCCGCGTCCACTCCGGCGCCCAGGAACGTCACGCCGTCCACGATGTGGCGGGCGCCGTTGAGCGTACTCGAGGTCGGATAGGGAACCTCGGGCAGATCGCCCCAGTCGAATTCGACCAGGCCTAGATCGATCGTCAAGTTCGTGTTCGGGTTGCCGTCCTCGCCGGTCGGCTCCAAGCCGAGCGCCAGCGAGACCGGCGCCGTCGAGATGCCCGTCGTCGCCGGAATCGGTGAGTCGATCCCGTTCTCGTCGACGTCCTCGTCCAGGTCATCGTTCGGCACGCCCGCGCCCTGCGAGGACAGCAAGCCCTCTAGCGGCGCAGCCGGATCGAAATTGGACGCCGGTAGGTGCACCACGTAGTTGCCGGGCGCCAGACCCGTGAACAGGTAGTCGCCGCTTGCGTCCGTCGTTGTCGTCGCGATCGGCGTGTCAACGCCAGGCACCTGCGCAAGCCCGTAGAGTTCCACCACCGCATTCTCGATGCCGAGCTCAGCCCCGTCCTGGATGCCGTTGTTGCCCAGGCCGCCGCCGAGCCCGTTGTCCAACCAGACCCGATTGCCCAACGCCATCAGCACGTAGTCCTCGACCTCGCCGTCGCTCGCGGGCCCTGTCGGTCCGAGAGCGCCGCCCGTGTCGTAGCTCGTCAAACGGAAGCGCGTGTAGAGCGTGTCGGTGATCGCCCCCGGCGCGGTGAGCGTGACCGCATTGGGACCCGGCGCAAGCGCCAAATCCGCGGCGACCTGCTCGCCCGGATCAAAGGCTCCGTTGCCGTCGAAATCGATCCACGCGTTCAGGAAGCCTCCGAGCGCCGCCACCACGGTGATCGTGGCCGGCTGGCCGGCAAGGATCGGGCTGCTGAAGAGCACGCCGTCCTCGTCGTCCAGGGCGCCGTCCAGATCGTCGCCCAACGCTGAGTTGGTCGGGAGCCCATCTGCTTCTGCATCGACCAAGAGGCCGAGGAAGGTGAGGCCGTCGATGTAGTGGAACGCGCCACCGGCTCCGGCGGTCGTTGCGTAGGAGTCGGGGTTGTCGGACCAGTCCGTCAGCACGGGATCCGCGTGCTGCCCGTCGTTGTTTCCGGGCACGGGGTCGATGCCGCGCGAGCCGTCGTCCGCGGCGATCGCCGTGTTCGTAATCGATGTGGTTCCGGGTGGCAGCACCGGGTTGACCAGGACCGCGAAGACCACGTCGATCGTCCCGCCGTTGGCCGCCAGCTCACCGCCGGGCAACAAGGGCGTCAGGTCGAGCTCGCACGACAGGCCGCCGGGCAAGCCGGGCGGGCAGGGGGGGCCACCACCAGGGAGCGTCCATACCGGCGTGCTGTTCACGAGGTCGAAGGTCGTGTTGATTGGGATCGTGTCGGTGACCGTGACGCCGGCAGCCGGCGCGGTACCGTTGTTCGTGATCGTAAGGGTGTAGGTCACCAACTGCCCTGGAACAACCGTTTCGCGCGCGCTCGTCTTCGTCATCTCGATCTCGGGCACGATGATCGTGAGCGTGTCGTCGCCCGATACGTCCGGGGCTTCGCGTTCCTGCGTGTCGTCGCCGTCGTTCGCGGTGCTGTCGAGAGTCGTGGCCTGGGTGACGGTGGCTTCGTTGAGCAGGTCGGGCGGGCTGGGCGGCAAGCTGCCGTCCAAGGTCAGATCGAACACGAACGAACGCGCTGCGCCCGCCGGGATCGAACCACCCGTGTAGCTGACGATGGTGTTCGGGCCGCTGACCGCCGTGCCGTAGCTGAACCCGGCCGGCGTCGTGACCGGCGTCAGCGCGCTGAAGGTCGTGGTGCTGATAGGATCTTGGATCGTAACGTCGAAGGCGTCCGACGTCCCTGTGTTGGACACCGTGAGCGTGATGCGCACTGTGTCGTTGGGCCAGGCCGCGTCCTTGTCGATGTCCTTCGCGATCACCATCCGCGGCTCCGCTACGGTCACCGTCTCGCCCGCCGTGACGGGCGGGTTGGCGCCGATCTGTACGGAGGCAAGGTTGTCGAGATCCGTGCGCGAGGGCGGTAGCCCGACGTTGCCGGGCACGTTGAGCACTACGGCGGCGTAGCGCAGCAGGAAACCGTTGTTCGACGGGTCGTTGTCGCCCACGACCGTGATCGGCCCGAAGCTGAGGACGAGGTCGTCCCCGTCGCCGCCGGAGCCCGTCGTGCTCACGACCGGGTCGCCGCCGGTGAGGGTGCCGTTGAAGCCGCTGAGGTCTGCGCTCGCGGAGCCCGCGACGTAGGCCATACCGGCCGGCAGATCGTCGGTGATCGTCATCGAGGGCGTGATGCCCTCGGGTAGCGTGATGGCCACGGTGTAGGTCACGACCTCACCGATCGTGACATCGCTGCCGGTGGTGTGGCCGGCCGAAGTCGTTTCGAGCGCTTTGGCGATGCTCGGCGGGTCGATCGCGAACCCGGCGCTGTCGTCCGTCTCGTAGTCGTTCAGCCCGCCGCCGTCCAGCGGCCCATCGCCGGCCGTGCGCTCGTTGGGGTCCACCCCGTCGAGCGTCGTCCACGTGACAACGCCGGTGTTGGTGATGACCTGGTAGGGCGCAACGCCGGCCGCGACGTCGGCGCGGAAGGTCACCGTGACGACCGCGCCCTGAGGCAGGTCGAAGGTGCCGTCGGCGGCGGTCGGCACGCGCAACGTGCCGCCGCTGATCTCAGCGGAGGGCGCCGCGATCGGCGATGCCGTAACGCTGTCGATGGACGCCCCCGTCAGCGCCGCGGGAATCGTGTCGGTGAAGACCGCATCGAAGGCGTCGCTCGCGCTGCCGCCGGCGTGCTCGATCACCACTTGGTAGATCACCGTGGATCCGGCGTCCGAAGGCACGGGCGGCGTCGGGATCGTCTTGCTCACCGCCAGCACCGGCTCGACAACCGTCATGGACTCTGGCGTCGGGTCCGGCACCTCGGTCAGCACGCCGGGTGCGTCCGGATCCTCGTAGCCGAGCCGCGCCGCATTGAACAGCGGTACCCCGTTCTGGTTGCCGATCACGTTCTCGACGCGGGAGACGACCCGCAGGAGGAATCGGTTGTTCGTGCCGTCGTTGTCCGCGGGTGTCACCACGTCGCCGAAGTCCCACTCGACATCGTTGCCGTCACCGGCCGCGGTGTCCGTGGTGGGAACCGGCAGCGTCCCGCTGTAATCGGCCGCAAGCAGCCCGCCGCTGTCCGCGGCGGCGGTGACCACGGAGGTACCCACCGCGATCAAGCCGGCGGGCAACACATCGCTAACGACCAGGCTCGAGGTCGTGCCCTCCGGCAGGCTGACGGCGATCGTCCACGTGACGAGAGCGCCGATCGTGGCGGAGCTCGGGCTCGGCGCCAGCTTGTCGACCGATGGTGCGAGCAACTCGACCGAAGCGCTCGCGACCACGGCGTGGACGTTGGGCGATCCGGCCGGACCGTCGTCGCCGT
>JAJCYU010000361.1 GCA_029262755.1 Anaerolineae bacterium | reverse complement strand
CCGGCACGGCCGCACAGCAACTCGGATTTCTCGAAGCGATCGCGATCAGCGCCCCAAGCATCACACCGGCGAGCGCAATCAGGGCGCCAACGGCAATTTCACTGGAACCACCGCGCGTTGCCGGAGTTCCGACCGCAGGAGGATTTCCTCCATTCTTGTTCGAACCCGCGCTGTCCTTTTCACCGCTCATGCTGCCCCCTCCCTTTGTCATGTTGTCGGTATTGCCCTCCGAGCCTGATTCTTGTGGTTCAGACTCAAAGCCACCTGTTAGTTGCCCGTCGATTGGGAACGTGTCTGCCTGCGCTAGTGCCTTCTCTGCGTGGACCATGCCGAAACCCACTTCCTCATTCCAGCCGATGCCCACAGTCGCCCCGGCATGTGGACGCGGCCCGCCGACGGCGTAGGCGTAGCCGGCAAGCTTCTCAGCTCCGCGGTCGAGTGCGGCTCGAACTTGATCGGCTTTCAAGTCCGGCCTATGCGCGCGCACGAGCCCGGCCACACCTGCAACCTGTGGGGCCGCACCCGACGTCATTCCGAACAATCGGTAGTAGCTCGACGTTGGATCCTTGGCTAGATCGGGAACGAGTGGATCCTTGTTCGAATTGTTGTACCCCACCTGCACTCCAACTCGATCGGTGGTCACCAGATTTCGGCCGGGCGCCACGAGCTCGATGTTTTTCCCCTGCTGGCTCTCCGGTATCCGTTTGTCCGCGTCGGTGACTGCACCGACCGCGATCACATGGCGATGCATTGCCGGGTAGGCCACATCGACATACTTCGAATCGAAATTGCCTGCGGATGCAACCAGCAGCACATCGTCGTAGTGACAGCGGTTGATCTCAAGATCGATGCGGGCATGGCGTACATTGAAATCCAGGCTGATGTTGACCACGTTGGCGCCCTGGGTTCGTGCCCACCACAAGGCGAACACGTAGTGGCACAGTTTCGCGGCGTAAGGAACACGGATCGGCATCAACCTGCACGACCACGTGACACCACACACACCGATATGGTTGTTGCCTTTGCCGCCGATGAGACCCGCGACGCAAGTTCCGTGTCCGTGCGGATCGGCCGGCAGTGTGCCGGGGCTTTCTGCGTTATACATCTGCGCAGCCGGCACTAGATTGTCTTTCAAGTCTTCATGGTTTAGATCGCAACCGGAATCGATGAAGGCGACGATAGTGCCGACATCGCCGGTCGTAACATCCCACGCTGCGGGGCACCCGATTCGTACTAGGTTCACTTGGTCCGGGTAGTAGAGATCGTTCGGCTTCGGGGCGCAGTAGCTTGTGCTCAACTGTGTCCAGTCGGCATCGACAAATGAGAACAGCTCCGATGCCTGAAGTATCTCTATGGCCTCCGCGTACGTTCCGTTATAGGGATCGATCATGCGCAAGAGCCGCAAGTGGTCCAGGCCGGAATCCGGTCCCACGCTGAAACCGCTCCAGTGTTCGTCGCCTTCGAACGTTACGTCTTGCACGCCAGCCAGTCGATATGCGGTGGCCAGTGCCCTCTTGTCCGAGTCTTTCAACACTTCAACCAGGATCGTGTCTAGCGGTGTGACGCCGACGTCGGCTTCTACATCGGATCTCCGATACACGGGGCTTACAAACTCCACAACAACATCCGGAGCGGAGGCCACTGCACGGGCCTCCATCTCGTCGAACACCGAGCGCCCTCCGCCGATATCCAACCAAACAACAGGCGGCAGGTGCGCTCGACCGTCGTCGTCAACATTCATCGCGTTTCGCAGATCGTCGCCATGCACAGAAAGGCCACGCGCGGTGAGGTACTCATCGAGCGCTTCTTCTGTCAGGTTCTCGGGATCGACGAGGACGACGGCGATCTGGTCAGGACTCAGGACAAGCGGAGTCGGCGTTTCGGGTTCGAGCGGAAACTCGGGCGGCGGAATGAAAGGCGGTCGAGGTCCCATGACAGCTCCGGCGATGTGGCACGAAAAAACCAACTTCGTCGCCAACATATCACCACTCTCGTCGCGACGTCTGTGACATCCGTCACAGGCTGCGCGATTCGATAGCCTTTATCGCCTTCCTAGTACTTCTTTCCGCTTGCCCTCCGCCCTTCCCCCCCCTGCGCTACGGCGCGCTGCCCACCACAATCGTTCCCGCCGCCAGCCCGGACTCGATGCGGTCCAGGTCGATGCGCATCGCGTCCGTGACCGCTGCGTCGTGGTCGTGGAATTCGGCGAGGCTGGTGCGGCCGACGTGGTCGCCGCGTACGAAGAAGCCGGCTGCGGCTTCGTCGATCAGTTGGGAGACGATGGGGGTCACGAGGTGGACCGCGCTCGTGATCAGGCAAGGGTGGGCGTCGGGCACGCGCGGCCACGCGTCCGTGTCGAGGCCGATGCACCACGCGCCCTCCTGTGCGGCCGTCGCGACGATCGCCGCGCGGCCGATGGATCCGCCCGCGCCGAAGATCACGTCGGCGCCCGCGGCGAGCGCGTCGGCCGCCGCGGCCTCGCCCCAGTCCGCGTCCGTCGCGGCCTCGTCGAGCGTTCCGGGGTGCTGCGTCGCGAGCACGGTAGCGTCGGGGTCGACCTCCGCCACGCCGGCCGTGAAGCCCGCGGCGAGCTGCGTCGAGCGAGGGTCGAGCGCGGTGCCGAGGACCGCGGCGACCGTGCCGCTCGTCGAGAGATGCGCGGCCATCGCGCCGGCCAGAAAGCCCGCGTACTCATCGCGAAACACGACGCCGGCTACGTTGGGCAACGGCCACTCGTCCGTCCAGCCTTCGGGCGCATCCGCGGATTGCGGCTGACCGACGCCGAGGAAGATGACGCGCGGGTAACGGACCGCGCCTTCGTTCGTGGCATCGCTCGCCGCAGCGCCGACGGTGACGATCACGTCGTTGCCGGCCTGCGCGAGCTCGTCGATCGCGCCCGGGATGTCCGCGATCGTCGCCGGCACGATGGACGTAGCCTCGCCGCCGAGCAGCTCCGTCGCCTGATCGACGCCCTCCCATGCCGCCTGGTTGAAGCCCAGGTCGTCAATCGCGCCACCGTCGGTGATGAGGCCGACCCGTGGCGCGGCGTTCTGGTCGCCCGTGCCGCTCGTGATCAGCGCGCCTTCGCTTTCGGCGCTGGCCCCGGCGCCCGCATTGTCGTCGACGGCAGCACCGGCCTCGTCTTGCAGCGCGCTGTCGGAGCCCGATCCGCCGGCCGAATTGCTGCGGGGATCGTTGGCCATGGGCACCGGCTCGCCCATGTTGGGATCGCTGTCGGCGGATCCGCAGCCCGCGGGCAGCGCCATCATCGCGCAACAGGCGAAGGCGAGGAGCCAGCGCGTTGGCGCCATCGTGGTCGCCGCGGCGGTCTGTACGTGGTCGCGTAGGATAGGTCGGACGGCGCGGGTCATGGGGCGCTCCTGATCGGGGCGAGACGGCGCCGCGAGAATGGATGCGGCGACGTTGGTCGGAATGGAGTCACGTGCGTTCGGGGAACCGCGCAACTGGCGAGCCGCATGGCCGGCGTCTCTTGCAGCGTGATCCCGCCATCTCGCGTTGTTGCGGCAGGATAGTCGGGGCGCGCGCAGCGTCGCAAGGTTAGGCCTGTAGAATCGCAACCGTGAGCGCAGACGTCTCGGAGAAAGCTGCTCGAGTGCCGGAGTGGGATTGCGCCTTGGGTATCATGGTTGGGGATCTACCGATGACGCGAAGCAAAGGGAAAAACACCGTGACGGATGCACCGGAAGTGTTTGGTCCCCTGCGCACCGAGCCCAGGAGAGAATCAGTCGGGAGAACCCCGGTGCCACGTGCGTCGCGGCGATCGGCCATGGCGAGGGCGAGGGCGAGGGCGAGGGCGAGGGCGAGGGCGAACGTTCTCGCTTCAAGCATCTGCACGTCGATTGCGCCAGGAGAACCGCGCTCGATCGCGCGCCTTGCCGGCTTCTCGATGCTCGCCATCGCGATCGCGTTCTTGATCGCCGTTTCGCCCGAACGCCCCACGCAACTCCGAGCCCAATCGCCCGATCCCGAACCCGCGACCGTCCTCCTGCCATGGACGGGACGTGGCGTTGATCTGGATCGCGTGCCGCCACCGCCCACGGGGCTCGCGACCGCGACGTCCGGCGCGGGCCCAGGCACGCCAACGCCCGGCGCGACCCCAACCGTAACGGCGACGCTGCGGGCGACGCCGCCCGCGACCGTGACGTCCACGTTGCCGTCCACGACCACGCCCACCGCCACGCCCGCCCCCGCTTGCGACGCGCTGCCCTTCTTCGATGACGATCGCGCGCCATCGCACGTGATTCACGTCGCGACCGGCGGCGACGATGGTGCCGGCGACGGCTCCGTCGGTGCGCCCTACGCGACGCTGGGGCGCGCGGCGCGCGATGCGGCGCCGGGCAGCGCGATCCGGATGGGCGGCGGGCGCTATGCGGGGGGCGTGTACATCGACGATCTGCGCGGGCGTAGCGACGCGCCGATCTGGATCGGCGCCGCGGACCCGGACGACCCGCCCGTGCTCGAGGGATCGGGCGAGGGGATGCATCTGACACGTGCGGCCTACGTCGTCGTGCACGATTTGATCGTGCGCGGTGCGTCGGGCAATGGGATCAACGCGGACGACGGGGGCGCTGTCGACGACGCGGACGCGAGCCATCACCTGGCCTTCCGTGAAGTCGTGATCGAGGACATCGGCGGCGGCGGCAACCAGGACTGCCTCAAGCTCTCCGGGCTGCGCGACGTGCTCGTGGACGGGCTACGCGCGTCGCGCTGCGGCGGGAGCGGCTCGGGCAGCGGGGTCGACATGGTCGGCGTGCATCGTGCAATCGTGGCGCGGGGGCGCTTCACGGCGTTGTCGGGCGGAGCGCTACAAGCCAAAGGCGGCAGCACGGACGTCGATTTTCGCTGGAACCGCGTGGACGACGGCGGCGCGCGTGGGGTGAACATGGGCGGCTCGACGGGGCCGCAATTCTTTCGGCCGCCCCTCGTGCGCGATGGCGTCACCGCGAACGCGGAGGCGGGCGACGTGCGGGTCGTGGCCAACCTCTTCGTCGGCGGGATGACGCCCGTCGCCTTCGTGGGCTGCGCGGACTGTCTGGTGGCGCATAACACGATCGTCGCGCCGGAGACGTGGGTGCTGCGCATCCTGCAGGAGAGCCGCACCGAGGGCGACGTGGTCTTCGAGCCGGCGCGCGGCGGCGTGTTCGCGAACAACCTCGTGGTCGTGGATCGCGCGCAGCTGCGAACCTGGGCCAACGTCGGCACGGGCACAGCGCCCGAGACGTTTCGATTCGCGCACAATTTGTGGTTCGCGCGGGATGAACCCACGCGCTCCGCACCCACGTTGCCGGTGATGGAGACGGGCGGGATCGTCGGGCTGGACCCGTTGCTGGGCGACGAAGGCGCAATTGCGCAGGGAAGCCCGGCGATCGGTGCGGCCGAGCCCGGTGTCGCGGCGGACGTGCGGGCGGACCTTGTGGGGCGATGTCGTCCCGCAGCGCCGAGCATCGGGGCGCGCGAACCGTAGCGTGCCACGGGCGGAGGATGCGGTCTCGAACCCGCCGGGAATCCTTGACAGCCTGGACGTGCCGCCCCTACTCTGCCTGCTTCCTACCAAGCAACCGGAGCCGTCCATGCAACCTGCCATCGAAGTGATCCACGCCGCTATCCAGGACATCGAGGCGGACGCGGTCGTGGTCAACCTCTTCCGCGGCGTCACCACGCCGGGCGGTGCTACGGGCGCGTTGGACCAGGCCCTGGACGGCGCCATATCCGCCCTGATCGCCGGCGGTGACCTACGCGGCAAGGCTGGTGAGACGGCGGTGCTCTACCCGCGCGGTGCGATCCACGCCTCGCGTGTGATTGTGGTGGGCTTGGGCGATGCGGATGGCTTCACCTTGGACGCGGCACGCAGCGCGTCCGCGGCCGCGCTCAGCCGCGCACGCGACCTCGGCGCCCAACGGGTGGCGACGATCGCCCATGGCGCGGGCATCGGGGGATTCGATCCCGAGGCGGCCGCGCAGGCGACGGTGGAGGGCGCACTGCTCGGCCTATATCGCTATGCGAAGACCGGGCGAGGCGAGGACGACGGCGAGGAAGAGCGGTCGGTCCACAGCATCGTCGTCGCGGAGGTGGATGCCGCGCGGACGGACGCGATCCGCACCGGGGCCGAGGCCGGCGCCGCGATCGCGGCCGCCGTGGCCATGACGCGCGATCTGGTCAACATGCCGGCCAATGAGGCAACGCCCATCCATATGGCCGAGGTAGCGCGCGGGGTGGCGGCCGACCACGGACTTTATGTCGAGACCGGTGGCCGCGACTGGGCGGCGGGTCACGACATGGGCGCCTTCCTCGCGGTAGCCCAAGGCGCAGGGGAAGCACCGCGCTTCATCGTCCTCGAGCACAACCGAGAGCAGGCCGGTCTGCCTACGATCGTGCTGGTCGGCAAGGGCGTCACCTTCGATTCGGGCGGCATCTCGATCAAGCCGTCCAACAACATGGGGGCGATGAAGACCGACATGGCCGGTGCGGGCGCCGTGCTCGGCGCCATGCGCGCCGTCGCCGCACTCGATCTTCCGCTGCACGTAGTGGGTCTCGCGCCGTGTACGGAGAACATGCCCGATGCCGATGCGTACCGCCCGTCGGACGTGATCACGGCCAGCAACGGCCGCACGATCGAGATCGTGAGCACGGACGCCGAGGGACGCATGATCCTCGCCGACGCGCTCGTGTACGCGCAGCGCTACCAACCGGACGCCGTGATCGACCTGGCTACGTTGACCGGTGCCAGCGTCGTGGCCCTCGGGAAGGGCGTTGCAGCGAGCCTGTTCGCAAACGACGACGCGCTGTGTGCCCGAATCGAGGCCGCGGCGGACGCAACCGCCGAGCGCGTATGGCGCATGCCTTTGTGGCCAGCCTACCGCGCGAAGCTGCGCTCGCAGGTGGCCGACCTGAAGAATGGGGGCGGACGGATGGGCGGCGTCGGCACATCCGCTTCCTTCTTGGAAGCGTTCACGGACTATCGGTGGGCCCATCTGGACATCGCGTCCATGGCCTCCACCGAAGAGCAAGACGCGCTCGGCGAAACGGGCGCGACGGGATACGGCGTCCGTCTGCTGGTCGCGTTGTTGCGCGGCTGGGAGGCCTAGCTGGTCTACGCGCTGCTGCGCGCCTATTTCGATCTCGCCCTCGGCGTGTTCTACCGCCGCCGCGAGATCGTCGGGCTGGAGAACGTTCCTCCGGACGGCCCCCTGCTGATCGTGAGCAACCATCCCAACGCGTTGGTCGACGCGCTCGTCGTCACGACCACCGTGCGCCGGCCCGTCACGTTGACGGCCAAGAGCACGCTCGCCGATGCGCCGCTTGTCGGCCACCTCATGCGGGCGGGCAACGTGGTGCCGATCCATCGCGCACGCGATGTGGCCGCCGGCGCCGACCCGTCCAAGAACCTGGACTCGATGGCGGAGATCCAACGCCGCCTGGCGGAAGGCGGCGCGTTCATCCTCTTCCCGGAAGGACAGAGCCACTCCGACCCGGCGATGCGCCGCTTCAAGCACGGCGCAGCCCGTCTAGCGCTGGACTACCTGGCGGCCGGCAATCCCGGCCGAATGCACATACAGCCCGTCGGCCTGACCTTCGAGGACAAGGCCCGCTTTCGGAGCCGCGTGCTGCTGCGCTTCGGCGAGCCGCTCGACGTCGCGGCGTGGCGCACGGCGCATCCCGATGCCCGACTCCGCGCGTTGACCGACGAGCTACGCACGCGCATGGAGGCATTGACGCTGAACTTCGCCGATCGCGACGAAGAGCTGTTGCTGCACCGCGCCGCCGAGGTGCTGGAGACACGCGGCGAGCAGCCGCCCGCCCTGGGTCGCCCCGGCCCCACCCTGGCCGCACGCGTCGCGCTCATCGAGCGCCTGCGCACGGGCTACCGGACGCTGCGCGAGGCGGAAGGCGCGGGGGAGGCGGCGGCTGAGGCGGCGGAGAGCGCAACGGGGGCCGGCGCCGCGGCGTCGTACGCGTCGAGCGAAGACGTTGAGGAGCCGACGACGCGGGAGAAGACCGAACCTGCTTCGGTCGACCGGAGAGCGTCCGATCCCGCGATGTCCGAGCCCCGCAAGTCCGATCGCTCGAAGGCCGGACACGAGATCGAAAGCGCCGCGCACGGTCCGATGGCCGGGCCGGCGCCGGACGGAGGGCTCGATCCCGACGCCCCTTCGGACGTCGAGGCGCGTTCCGGAGTGGCTCGATCCAGCAGCGCGAACTCGGCCGACGAACGGAGCGCGGGGGCCGCGCCGCCGCCGATCGCGGTGCGCCACCTGGCCGAGCGGGTCGTCGCGTTCCGTGACCGTCTGGACGAGGCGGGCATCGACCCGCGCGAGCTGCACATCTCCATGCATCCGCTGCGCGTCGCGCGCTTCATCGTGCGCGAGGGACTGCTGCTGGTGGTCGGGTTGCCCCTTGCGGCGTGGGGTGCGCTGAACGTCGCCCTGCCCTACGCCGCCACCAGACGGGTAGCGCGGCGGCTCTCGGCGACGCCCGACCAGGTTGCCTCCTACGCCGTGTTCGGGGCGCTCGTCATCTTC
>JAJCYU010000360.1 GCA_029262755.1 Anaerolineae bacterium | reverse complement strand
CGGTTGATCAGTTCGGCCGCCGCATCCTCCCGGGAGCGGCCGCCCGGTTGGATCGGGGCGCTGGCTTCTACGTAGGTCGATTCGGTCAACTCGGTTCGGCTGCGGCCCAGCAGGCGTTCGCCCTCCCGGTTGACCTCGACGAACTTGCCGGTGTCCAGGTCGACCACCAGGATCGCCTCCGGCGCGTCCTCGACCAGTCTGCGGAACCGTTCTTCGCTCTCGCGCAGGAGATCAGCGGCCAGTTTCTGCTCGGTGATGTCCTGCGCCGCCCCGACCAACCGGACCGGGCCGAGGTCTCCCATCACCACCCGACCCTGCCCCCGGATCCACCTGACCGCGCCGTCGGGCCGGATTACCCGGTGATCGATCAGGTACGGCGTGCCGTTCTCCAGCGCCTCTTTGACCAGCTTCTCCAGCGCCCCCCGGTCCGCCGGGTGCTGAAGGGTCAGGTACTTTTCGTACGCCAGGCGGGCGTCCTGCTTCTCCAGGCCGTAGATCTTGAACAGCTCGTCGGACCAGGCGATGACGTCGGTGGCCAGGTCCCAGCTGAACGAACCGACGTGCGCCAGGGCCTCGGCGTCGTTAAGTTGCCGTTCCCGTTCCGCCAGTTCCGTCAGCGCCTCCTGCAGGTCCCCGGTCCGATCCGATACTGCGGACTCAAGCCGGGACGCCTCGGTCCGGAGTTGCTCCGCCGCCTCCCGGCGAAGGATCCACGAGGTGGCGAGTATGAAGGAGGTGAGAGCGGCGGTGGCGATTAGCAGTTGCAGCGTCAACATGCGCTCCACCACCCCGGACCCGGCGAGCGGATCCGTGCCCGCGGTCTCCGCGGCCGCCGCAAAGCTGGCCACCACCAGGGTGGCGACCCCGGCGCCCGCGGTGCCGAAGCGGAGTGCTGCCCAGACCAGCAGCGGGAAGACCAGGTAGCGGAGGGGGGCGGTTTGCTCGAACACCCGGCTCGCCAGGCCGAACACCAGGACCGCCAGGACTGCGGCCTCCAGGCGCCTCAACGGCGTGCTCAGCAGGGGCCGGATGTCCCCGCGCAGGCTGAGGATCAGGGGGGCGAGAACCAGGACCCCGATCGCGTCGCCGGTCCACCACACCGACCACGTCTCGGCGCTCCGGCCGCTCGGAATCGCTCCCGACCACCGCAGAACTGCGGTCCCGATGCTCGCGCTCACCGTCATGCTCGCCAGCGCGCCCAGGACCACCAGGGAGATGGCGTCGCGAATCCGTTTGAACTGCGGATCGAAACCGACACGCTGCAGCAACGTGACCGCCAGCAGCGGCGCCACCGTGTTGCCCAGGGCCAGCCCGGCGGCGGCCAGGGGTGACCCGACCCGGGGGAGGTTGACCAGCAGCGCGGCCAAGGTGACCCACGGCCAGTACCGGCGGCCCCAGATCAAAAGGCAGACCAGTGCAATCCCGGTGGGCGGCCAGATGGGGGTGACTATGTCCTGAACCAGGGCCGCTCTGAGGCTGAGGACCGCGGTGATGTAGTAAGCCGATGCCAGGATCGGGCCACGACTGCGGGGGGTGACGATCCGGTCCATTGAGGGCAAGTCTGGCTCCGGATCCGTTCAAACTCAAGCGACCCGAAAAGCGGCCGTCAGGTGGCTAGTAGATGCCGTCGTCCTTGACTCGGTTGTACGTGTCGCCGGGGGCCAAAAACACCACGCTGGCGCCCCCCGAACTGCCGGTGGAACCGTTGATGGTGATGTTCTTGACCGCCGCCGGGTCGACCTGGCGGGCCAGCATCAACAACTTGATCGCCTCGTGGATCGGCACATCGGTCTTGAGATGGCGCCGCCCGGCCTGCAGGTAGTCGAAGATGCGATGCGGGTCGGCGGCCTCGGCGCGGAACTTGGCCAGTGAGGCCAGCATGAACAAGCCCTGGTTGTCGGTCCGGCTGAAATCGCCCCGGGGTGTGTCGTAACGGTTGCGGCTGAATGCCAGCGCCGCCCGGCCGTCCATCCGGATGACCCCGGGCCGGAAGTCGGCACCGGAGAACGAGTCCCGCATGTTGTACGGGACGTTGACGTCCACCCCGCCCAGGTCGTTGATCAGATTGGTGAAGTGGGTGAACTCGGTGGTGACGTAGTACTGGATGGGTATCCCGGTGGCGCTGCGCAACGCCTGCACCATGGGGCCGACCCCACCCGTGCAGGCGGCGTTGACCTTGGTGTAACCGGCGATCTTCGAGTCCCGGGGGAAGTTCAGGATGGTTCCCGCCTTGAGTTGCGGGTTGATGGCGACGATGTGGATGGCGTCGCACCGCCCGCCCCCACCACCCGGGGGGCCGTTGCGGACGTCGGTGCCCAGGACTGCAATGAACAGCGGCTCGCCCAGTTCGGGGCGCCAATCGGCGCCCGCCACCTTGGAGATGCCCACGGTTTCTGCGGCCTCCGCCCGGCCGAACATGGGCGCCAGGGTCCACCAGACCAGCCCGATGACCATCGAGAACAAAACGGCGCCGGAGATTGAGGCCCGGCGGAGCCGGGGGCGGGGGTGGGCCATCACTCGGCGCCTGCTTTCAAGTCGGCGGTGAAAGCGGAGATCCGGTAGCCGTCGCCCTCCCGCTGCAGCCAGTAGCTGGCGGCGTGGCGGATGGTCACCTCGTCGCCGCCGTCCGCAGGCTCGGCGACCGCTTCGAAGCTGACCGAAGCGAGCCCCGCCGGCAGGCTGCCGTCGTCGTCGACGAACATGGTGAGCCGGTCGACGTTCTGCACGCCGGACTCGACGTTTTCGATCTTGTCCGAGAGGTCGGACATGGCCAGGCCGGTCAGGTTGGCCGCCAACCCGGGTTGGGCCTCGGCGGTGAACAGGGGAGCAAGGTCGGGGTGCCGGCCACCGTCCCACTTGGCGGGGTCGAGGAAGGCCGCCGAGTAGAAGGCGTTCATGAGGGCGATGACTTTGGCGGCTTCTTCGTTGGCCTTCTGTGCGGAGTCGGGGCGGTTCTGAGGGTCGACGGCGGTAACCGTCCCCAGGTGGAAGTTCGCCGCCGCGAGCTTGGGTTCAGGTTCGATCGCATCGGGCACGACCTCTTTGACCTGCTCGCACGCCCCGAGCAGCAGCGCGAAGAGAACGAGCAGCGGGAAGAGCCGGAGGAGTCGGTTGTTCGCCAAGGGGAATGCATTCTGCCCCAATGCCGGACCAAGACTCAACCCGGGCCGGGGAAATTGGGAAGTGTTGGGGACAATGCGCCGGAGCAACGTAGGTATAATCGGCCCCGGCGGAAACCATCCTGCGCCCTAATAGGGCTGCTAAGCATCAATCGCAAACCGACGGAGGCTCACCCCGCATGCCTGGACCTTTGTATCTCGCCGTAGAAGGCGGCTCTATCGACGTACAACTGGATTCGTTTGAGCAACTTTCGCTCTACATCATCCTCGG
>JAJCYU010000359.1 GCA_029262755.1 Anaerolineae bacterium | reverse complement strand
CGTCTCGGCCATGCGGCTGGCCAAGTTGACCCAGAGGAGCCCCGCGATCGTCAGGGTCGCGGCGCTCAAGAGCAGCGGCAGGACGATGCCGCGCGCGCTGTTCATGCCACCCGCCCTGCGACGACGTCCGGCAGGCGCTCTGCGACGCGAACCTTGGCGCTACGGGCACGGGGATTTGCCGCGAGTTCCGCGGCATCGGCGACGAGAGCCTTGCGATGGACGAGCCGCAGACGGGGCTGGGGGTCACAGACGCATATGGGCAGCTCTTCCGGGCAGCGACATCCGCTCGCCTCGTCGCGCACGAAGCGTTTCACGATGCGATCCTCCAAGGAATGGAAGCTGATGACGACGAGGCGCCCTCCGGGGGCCAGGCGGTCCACGGTCTGAGGCAACGCATCGTGCAATGCCTCGAGCTCTTCGTTGACCGCAATTCGAAGGGCCTGAAAGGTCTTGGTGGCCGGGTGGCGCTTGGCGCGGCGCCCCGGTTGCCGCGGCACGGCGCCGGCGACCACCGCCGCAAGCGCATGGGTGGTGAGCACCGGACGGGCAGCGCCGATCGCGCGGGCGATACGCCGGCTGTGCCGCTCGTCCCCGAATCGCCAGATCACGTCCGCGAGCGCATCGACATCGAGCTCGTCGATGAGCTCGGCTGCCGTAGGCCCCTGGGTCGGATCCAAGCGCATGTCCAGTGGCCCGTCGAGCTGAAACGAGAGGCCCCGATCTCCATCTTCAATTTGATCGGACGAAAAGCCGAGATCGAGCAAGATCCCTGCAACGGAGGCCGCGCCGTGCTCGTGAGCGTGATGCGCAAGTTGCGCGAAGCTGCCATGGACGAGCGTACATCGTTCACCGTACCCGGCAAGCCTTTCTGCGCTGCGCGCGATGGCGGCCGGATCTCGGTCGAGCCCAATCAAACGGCCGTCGGGCGATGTACGATCCAACAACGCCGCGGCATGCCCGCCGCCGCCGATCGTTCCATCGATCCAGCAGCGGACGTGGCTCGTGCGTGGTTCCGGTGCCAGGGCTTCGACGACGGGACCGAGCATGACCGGGACGTGGCGCGTACCATGCATGGACGTCGTCATCACAGTCCCATCCGCGATAGATCGTCGTCGAGCCGGCTCATCATCTGTGCCGAGTGCGCGCGCCATCGAGATGGGTTCCAGAGTTCCAGACGATTCTTTACCCCGAGCACCGACGCGGAGTCTCCCGGCGCCAGCGAGGCATGATCGCGCAGATAGTCCGGCACCGTGACGCGTCCCTGTTTGTCCAATTGCAACTCGGTTCCCGTATACAGCAAGCGATCGACGCCTCGTGCCGCAGAGGACCCGAGTCCATCGTGGCTCAACTTGCCGCTGAGCTCCTGCCACGTCGCAAGCGGGAACACCCAGACACAGCGCTCTAGCCCACGCGTCAGATAGACGCCATCCGAGAAGGCCTCGCGATGTACCTTCGGTACGATCACGCGCCCCTTGTCGTCTAGGCTGTACGAGTATTCGCCGTGGAACATGGTCTCCACCGGCCCCCACCGGACTACGTCGGATCAGGGGGGTGAAACCCGATTGTCCCACCATTCCCCACTGTCTCCCACTTCTCGCCCTCATTGTACGGGGATGTAGCAACACGTCGCAAGGCCTTTGGGGATATTTTAAGCTTTAGTTATCCACAGCTGGATCGGCCGTACTTCAGCCCCTGTTGATGATTTGTCCACAGGAATCGCTGACAAGCGGCCGAGTAGGTTGACATCAGGTCGCTGCGCGGTATACTTCTCGGTCTAGAATGCATGTTCTAGTTCGGCTTCCGGTGTTGCAACCAGACGGCGGACCGGAACGGTGTTCACGAAGCACCTGTCACCCACGATTTACAAGCAAGGAGTGAACGATGTATCAGCGCACGGTCATCGTGGGCAATCTGGGGCGTGATCCGGAGATGCGCTACACGGCGAGCGGCACGCCTGTAGCCAACTTCCCGGTCGCGACCAACCGCAAGTGGTCCGACAACGACGGCAACATGCAGGAAGAGACCACCTGGTTCCGCGTCAGCGTCTTTGGCCGACAAGCGGAGATCTGCAACCAGTACCTGCAGAAGGGGCGGACCGTCCTTTGCGACGGGGATATCCGCACCAGCACCTACACCGACCAGAACGGCGTCGAGCGCCACAGTTGGGAATTGCGCGCTGCCGTGGTGAAGTTCCTGGGCGGCCAGGGAGAGAAGGGCGGCGGAGCGGCGTACGAAGAGCGTTCCGAAGGCGCCGCTCCCGCGGGTGCGGTCGCCGAGGACGACATACCCTTCTAGATCGTGACGGCCCGCGATGATTCTTCGATCGTGGCGCCCATGGTCCGGTGGCATTGTGACGAGGTCGCAGCGCGAACTGCCGTTCGTGCGCTGCGGCCTCGTTCGTTTCTTCCAATTGCCCTAGGTTGGTAATGGGCGCCGTTTGGCTGCGCCGACACCAGATAGGCAATGGCTATGCCAGCGTTAGACTGCGGAAATCCGCCACGAACCCGTCATCTGCTGCCGCGGGGGTGTGGATCCGCCCGCGGGCGAGGGGGGATGCCCCACCGTAGCGGCCTAGACCGCTTGCTCGCGTTGAGACGCCCTTAGGGGCCCGTCCAACAACAACCTGACCAAGTCGGATACCGCTGCATCCGCACCAGCGCCCTGCTGTTGCTCAGCATTAGCTCCACGAATACCTCGTCTCATCAGACCCCTGGAGCGGCGCTTCGGCACCCTTTGTTCGGTCATCTTATTACTAGGCGCGCCCTTAGGGGCGCGGCGCGGGAAGGGTGAACACTTGAACGCGGTGATTCTGCTGGTCGACGACGAACAACTCCTCGCCCCGCGTCAGCAGCTTTAGCGGCGTGTTGAACGTACCCGTCTCCCGGCCAAGCTCGCCGAGATCGCCGAGCCACGCTAACTCGCGCGCGTCAAACACCTGCACGTAGTGATTGGCCGAGCGCGCGACGTAGATTCGGCCATCCGGTCCCACGGTGACGCCTCCGACGCGGAAAATCGTTTCGTCGGACAAGCTGCGCCCGAAGGTATCCTCGTAGGTCCCATCTGCTGCAAAACGCTGAACCAGGAAGGTGTCACCCTGACCGACGTACAGCCTTCCCTCTGCGTCGAAGGCGAGGGCGCGCGGGGACGTGAATTGCCCCCGGCCTTCGCCCGGTTCGCCGATCGTGCGCACGTGGCTGCCTTCGGGAGTGAAGACCTCAACCCGCCGATTGTTGGCATCGGCCACATACAGCCGGCCCGCTGAATCGAGCGCAAGTGCGGCGGGCGAGGCAAGCTGCGTGACCTCACTGCCTGCTTCGCCGATTCGCGAGACGACCGAGCCCTGCGCGTCGAGCACCACGATCCCCACACCCGCAGCACCCACGATGCCCGGCCCTGGCCGCACCCCGACGTAGATGCGGGATCCATCTCCCACCACCGCAATAGATTGGGCGCCCGCGATGGCCATGTCCGAAATTCGCTGCAGGAAGGTTCCGCCTTCGTCGAAAATCTGGATGCCGGTCGTGTCCAGCACGTAGATCTTTCCGGCATCGTCGATCGCCATCGCGTTGGGGAGCTGGAATTCCCCGTCCTCGAAGCCGTTGCGCCCCAGGGAGCGCGCATAGACGGGCTGCTCCCTGGCCGCGATCTCCGTCGCAAGTACGGCGGCGTCTGATTCGGTCGGCTCGGGCTGGACCTGAGGCGTTGCCGCGGGATTCGGCGTGACGGCTGCTGCATTGCCATCGGCTCCAACCACGACCGTTGCAACGGAAGTCTCGTCGCCATCGGCGGCCGGAAGCGATGTCGCGTCCGGCCCGCAGCCTGCCAGTAGGCTCGCGGCCAATAAGGTGCCGGCCGCGAAGCGGGATGGACCTTGCCCAAGGAACGCTGGGTAGGTCAGGGGGCGCAAATGGGCGAGGCGAAGCGGCGACATGACATTATCCTTGGAGGTGGGAAGGGCCGCGAGAGTATAGCGGAGGCGAGGCGGCCTCATTCGCCGGTGTTGCGTAAGCGTTCAGCGAGCCGGGGGCATGGTTTGGAATCGGCTCCTTGCAAGGGTGATCGGAAGCCAGATCAATCCTCGTGCTGCGCTCGAACGCGTTGGGGTTGCCGACGCGGCCCTGGGGGTCAGCGTAGGCGGCCGTGTCGGTCCAGGACCATCGGTCGCCTCCGGCCGCGGTGTCGGGCTGACGCGGGGCGTCGGCGGGGCGGGTGGCCAGTAGCCTTGGGATCGATAGATGGAGAGTCCGGCATTTTCGCTGCCGACCCACATGGCGCCATGAATCGGATCGCGCGCGATTGCGGTGATGCCGCGACCGGCTAGGCCGTCGTGGGGCGGAACGAGCGATATGAGGTCGCTGCCGTCGAGAATTCGGACGCCGCCGCTCGCAGCGTCGATACGAGCGCCGCTCCAGAATGTGAGCTCGGCAACTGCGTGGCCGCGCGTCACACCGATCCACAGGCGGCCGGCCCCGTCATCGCTCATGGACGATACCCACCCTTGTCCGACGAAGAGACGTGGCAGCCACCGTGCACCGTCCCACTCGTTGACGACCGCGTCCACAAACGGCCACGTCGTCGCCAGGCTTTCCGGTCGCGCGGCCACGAAGCTGCCGGCCCACACGCGTCCTTCTGTGTCGACATGGACCGATCGCATGTCACCGGTCACGAGAGCCTCTTTGCTTCCCGGCAGCCCCGTGCCGCGGAACGTAGCCAAGCCGTTCTCGCGACCACGCCAGCCGCGCCACGAGCCGGCCGAGAGATCGCCGCGGAGCATTCCGCCGCCCGCTCGCTGTCCCGTGTTGGCATCGTGGTGGAAGCTTGCGGCGGCCCACAACGCGTCGTCTTGCACGGCCAGCCCCACGATCGTGTCTCCTACCCAGCCGGGACGACGATCCGCCGTAGAGACGCGCGTCCATGAATCGGTGATCGGATCATGCCGTATGAGCCCTTCACCGTGATGCGTCGTGCCCGAGATTCCCGGGCCGCCCGCCGCAAGACCCATCCCTATCCATATCTGCCCATTCCCGTCGACAACGAGGCTGCCAATGTCACCGTCCGGCAGGCGCACGCCATCGGGTCGGATGGTGCGACGCACCGCGCCGGTGCGGGCGTCCAAGACGCTGATGCCGCCATCCAGCCAGCGCCCCTCCCGATACAGGCTCTTCGTCGCACCCACCCACAATGCGTCCTCGTGCACGACGAGAGCCGTAATCAAGTCGCCGGCCAGTTCGCCCTGCGTGCCGTTCACGGTGACGTGAAGCCAGGTGTCCGTGGCGGCGTCCCAGCGACCGAGGCCGCTGCTTCGTGTTCCGACCCACGCCGATCCGTCGTCCGCAAACGCGAGCGCCGTGATCTCGTTAGCCGGCGGCGCTGCACCGCGGCTTGTCAGGGCCTCACCGCCACCCACGGGCAATATTCCTTCACCGGAAGGCCCCGGACCATTGGAACCCAACCACACGGTATCGCCGGCCGGCGCAATGGTCGTGATGCGGCTCGTCTCGAGATCGGTTTCGGTGGTCCAGGATTCGCCGTCCCAACGCGCGGCGCCGTAGCCGGACTTGGTATCCCCGCATGCCGCCCACAGCGTGCCGCCATCGGTGGTCAATGCAACGACGGTGTCGCCGCACAGTCCATCGTCCTCCCCGTAGGTTTGCCAAGCGGAATTGACCAGACGGGCAAGACCACGCGCCCACGTGGCGGCCCAGACGGATCCATCGCGTGGATCCACTGCCACGTCGATGATGCCGGCGCTACGGGGACCGCCGCGTGGATCATCGCCGGGACCGATCGCCGCCACGTGGCGCCAGGCACCGCGCTCGGGCTCGAAGACCGACAGCGCCGGTTGTTCGGCGGAGCTGCGGCCATGGGCTACCCAGAGCAACCCGTCTCGGCCCACCGCCAGCGAAGCGACTGGTCGGGCACCGGGGCCGTCGAACGTGCCCCCGAGCCCGGGCTGGAAGGGATCCGGCGCCACCGCGTCCCACCGCGATGCGCCCGGCGACAGCACGAACAAGCCGGCTTCCGGGCCACCGGCCCAGATGCGCCCGTCGGCACCAATTGCAACGGCGTGCAACGCGGCGTTCGGCAGTCCTTGCTCGCTACTCCATGCCTGCCACCCAGACGAGACAGGACGACCGGCCGGCACGCGGCTCATTCCGCCCTCGGTCGCGAGCCAGGCTGCGCCGCCGGCTTCGAACGCGATATCGAATACTTGGTTGCCGGCCATTCCAGGCTGATTCGGCCTCAGGAACTGTTCGAATTCGCCCCGCTTCAGATCCCAGACGACTAGCCCGCCGCCTTCCGTGCCCGACCACAGAATATGGTTGTTGTCGGGCTGGGCCGCGAGATGAAGGATCTCATCGCCGTGTGCGATCGTGGTCCATCGGTCGGGGTCTTGGACTCCCGCGGAGGTTAGGGCTAGGGCTGCCGGTCGCGAGGCCGGTTCCGCCGCCACGTGAGGGGACGCTGCACTGCCGGCGAAGAGACCAACGCCTAGTAGCGCTGCTGCGGCGCATGCGCATCGCACGTAGGGGGCAACCGGGGAGGGTATGACGTCACCGAATTTCATGGACGTGCCTCACTCGTAGGGTTGCGTCGCTGCATCGGAAGACATGACTGCGGGGGGGGAAGAAGGTGCACGAGTACGCTGGCCAAGGACATCGTGGCGGCGAGGACGCGCAACCCCTGCCAGGGTCCCCGTTCCAACTGAGGAGACGATGATCCGACCCTGAGCGCTCGCCGTTCGGAGTGCGCCGTTCGAAGTGCGCCGTGCGGGGTGCACGGTTCGGGGTGCACCGTTCGCCGCTCCGCGTTCACCAGGAGACGGTCGCGCGCCCATGAGGGGTGTTTCTTCGGCGCCAGGGAATACCGTGGCCCGGTCGGGGACGCGAGCAGCGAACTCCAAGGACATTCCGCCGAACGCGGCCGCTACGCGCTGACCGCGCTGCGCCTTCGACCCTCAGCGCGCCGCTCATCCGGCGGAAGCGCACTTTCGACGGGGCCTACCGTGCCGCGTTCTCGACCTCGGACGCCAGGGAAAGCGCAGGTGGCCTCCGGCACAACGTGACCCGAGCGCTCCACAGCGCATCCCGCGCGTCGCGGGCAAAGCTCCAGCCGACGTCACCATTGGGGTAGACGACGAAATCGTCACGCGGCGCGATCGTGGCATCCACCACGACCGGTCCCTCAAGAATCTTGCCGCGCTGACTCACGACGGCAAGCTGCAAGCTGTTTCCGGTCGTCCAACCGGCTAGCAGATCGTCCCCGTAGCGCGCGAGATGGGCGGAGCTCTCGTCGATATCGTCCGTATCCGTGAGCCACCAAGGTGGCCCGATGTCGTTCTCTTCGTCGTAGATTCGGCGTAGGGCGACGTCCAGGGAGCGGCGACCTACGCGCGAGACGTAGGTCAGCGCGAAGCCTTCCTCCGCTGGAGCGAGCCCACCGAGGAGTGCGTCCACGTTGCCGTTGCCGTCCGCGGACGGTTCCTGGTTGATGAGCAGCGATTGCTCGAAGATGAAGCCGGGCGAAGGGAAGGAGTCGGAGAGACACACCGTGCCCAGCCGACCCAAGCGCGGATGGAGGACCATTCGAAGGTCGATGCTGTGGCTACAACCCCAATCCCACGAAGGATGCGGCGATCGTTCGCGCGCCGCTTCGTCGAGTACGTTGCCCCAGGGATCCACGAGCCAAAGAAGGTCGCCTTGATGATCGCCGCCTGCGCCAAAATTCTGGGTGTGGCCGAAGTACGCCGCGAATACGTTCTCGGACGGGTCAAAGACAAGCCTTCCCTCGTGCGGCCAGTCATCGATCCATTTGGCATCCGCCCCGCGACCGGAGGTGCCGACTAGCTCTGTGTCGAACATGAGGAGGCCCTCTGGATCCCAGCGGACCAGCGACATAACACGTCCGTGCCGTATTAACGCCGCTCCGCCTCCGCCGGGCATGGATACGCCGCCGTGCGTGGACTCCCCACGTGGATAAACGAAATCGGCACCCGCACGCCGTCCGAGGCCCAGTACCGGTGTGTATCGGACTTCGCCCGAGGCGCTCCAACCGATCCACGCTACACGGTCGTCGACCGGGGCCGTGATCATCGGAAGATGGGTAGACCACCCGCGGCCACCCGGCTGCTGCACCGTGAGGCCCTCCGCGAGCGGAATCGAGCGACCGAAGACCCTGCGATCGAGTTCGGTCTGGCACAGGGGCGGTGTTGCGATCGGCGGTGGGCCGCCCGTTTCCGTAGGGGCCGGCGTCGCGGTGTTCGCGGGAGCTGCGCTCGTGGCCACGGCGATCGGATGGTGCAGATCGCCAAGGTGATAGTCACGTGCTGCCCACGCGAGATACACGCGTGGGCTCTCGAAAATCTGTGCCTCCTGGCCCGACACGGAGGTCTGCTGCCCGGACAGGATCACGCCAGCAAACAAACCGAGTACGCACAGCGCGCGGGCCACGGCGCCGGGGAAACCAATGACGTCCATGCGCGACGTGCAGCGCCGGCAGACGGTTCGAAGCGCGGACATGACGATTCCTCCTGGGCCTACATACCAACGGGGTGGACGTCGAACGGCACCCGAATCTCGACGATTCGCAAAAGAGCATGACAGCGCCGACCAAGCGGCACAAACGGACGATGTGCAGTGATCTAGCGACGCGGGCAACGAATGCGGCATGGTCGCTGCGCCGCGCTAGGCGACGTGCGCAACCCTGGACGAAGCCGGAACCCCGAGCAAGCGCAGCAAACCAAACAGATCATGAACGACCGGGCAGTCGACCGGGGGCATATCGCGGCGGCGATCCAAGAGGACCGCTGCGATGCCTGCTGCCCGCGCGCCCATGATGTCCTTGACGTAGGTGTCGCCGATATAGACGCAGCGGTCGGCCGCTACGTTCGCCCGTTCCAGGGCAAACTCGAACACACGCGGATCCGGCTTTGCGACGCCGAGTCGCGCCGACGCGACTAGGAACTCCATGTGCGCGCCCACGTCCAACTCCAGTAGAATCGCCTCGAGACCGTGGCCCCAATCCGAGACGATACCCATGCGCAATCCGGCTTCGGCGAGCCGCGTCAGGGTTGCGGGCACGTCGTCAAAGGCGCCCCAATGGCTCGGATCCTGGTAGGTGTCGTAGATGTCGTCCGCGATCGGCGCGACGTCCGCCTGACGATCGCGCAACCCGTCGAGCTCAGCCACGTGTTTCCGATAGTTGCTCGTAAACAACGTGCGCACGGTGCGTTCTGAACGCCACCAGTCTCCGGAATGCCATTGGTCCGACACATCGGCCATGGCGCCGGCCATCACGGACGCAGCGACACTGCGTTCAACGTGAACGCCGTGACTCCGCAATACGGCGAGCGCGATCTGGCCCGGCGGCGTCGTGTCGCGAATCAACGTATGGCCCGCATCGAACAAGACCAACTCGAGCGGTGGCTGAGAATCGATGGTCGGAGGCAGGGAGAAACGCGCCTTGGGCGCTTCTCTCATCACGCCGCGCCGTGTTGGCGCAGCAGAATCACCTGCGTGTCCTCCGGCATCCGGTTCGGAAGGGCATTGAATCGATCGGTGGGTTCCAAGCCGGCCGCACCCATCTCTTTGACAAAGTTCACCACCGGATCGGAGTCAAGCCCGTCCAAGGGGGCCGGCAGCACAATCGACGGTTCGAAGCGACCGACGAGCTCTGCCACGACCGCGGCGGACATGCCGGCGCCGCCGAGCGGAACGAGCAGCACATCGACTTCGCCCAATTCCGCGGCCGTCTGCTCGTTGGGTGGCCGCATATCCGGACCGACGATACACGTGGTGACCCCTTGCCAGCGCACCGTGTATGCCATGCGTCGCATCACGTCGTCGGTGCTCTGAGGCACATCAACCCCGATGACGAACACGCCCTCAAACTCGTACTCACCTGGTCCGTCGATGGTGAAGGGCGTGCCGCCGCCCGCCGGCAGGCGCTCTTTGTCGCGCCCGGTGCGAATCACCAGGTCCGCAGGCGGCGTTTCTTGTTCCGGATTGATCCAGACGGACGCGTGTCCCGAGGCAGAGAGAGAGAAACAGCTTCCGCCGTGCCATCGAATATCCAAGCGCCCGACCCTCCGTGTGTGTGGGGAGTGCGCCTACACCTAGCGCGCGGCCACCGTGTCCTTGAGGTCGTCCGGATAAATGATGATGTCCGCGTCGCGAACCTGCTGCGCGAGCCATTCCTGCACGCTGCGCTGACGCAACTGGAAGCGCTGTTCGTCTTCCAATGCACGTTCGTCGTCGATCTCGACAACCTCGACGACATGATAGCCGAAGTCGCTCTCGATCAAGCTCGAGCGCTCACCGGCACCGAGAGCGAAAATGGCGGCCTCCAGGACGGGGCTCGGTAGGATGTTCACGCCGTCCATCTGCGGGATCCAATCGAGGTCGCCTCCCCGATCCGCCGTCGTCACGTCGTCGGAAAGCTCCGCCGCGACGTCCGCGAACTCCTCGCCGGCTTCGAGTCGAGTCAGGGCCGCCTCACACGGGGCGCGCTGCGCGCACAGCACGTGGCGCGCATGGTAGAAGCGTGCGGTGGTGGGTACGTCCTGGGAGATGGCGTCGACGAACTTGCGACCGACGATCGCCTTACGCTCCATTTCAATGACGTCTTCCTCGGATACGTCCGTGCGATCCAAGGTCTCCGCGACCGCCTCCTCGTAGGCATCCAAGCTCGATTGCACTTCCTCGTCGCTGGCGCGGATGTTCATCTCGGCGGCTGCCTGCTCGATCAGGGACTGGTGGATCATGTCAAGCAAGACGCTGCGTCGAAGGGCCATAAGCTCGTTCTGCCCCTCTTCCGTGCTTGGATCCAGCCCGCGATCCACGAAGAAGCGCTGCGTATCGAAGGCCTGACGCTGAAACTCAGCGACCGGCAAGCCCATGCCGTTCACCGAAGCCACAAGATCCACGGGATCTTGGTCGGATGAAGACGGTGACGCCTCTTCCCCCGTCGCGTCCGAGGCGTCAGCCGCCTGATCTTCCGAATTCGAGCCGCTCGCGTCTTCGCCCGCCGGCGCTTCCGCGTCGGCATCCGCCGGCGCCTCAGCGCCTCGTTCACCGCTGCGTTCGGGTTCCGCCGCCTCATCCGGTGCCGCGGTCGGACCGCAGCCGTAGCCGAACAAGACGAGGCTCGTGCAGACCAAGAATGTGGAACGGCCGATTGTTCGCATGGGGCGTCTCCGCGACGTGGGCCCGCTCGGTCGTTTCCTGCACGCGGAGGCGGGCGGACGAACCGGCGGACATGAGTGGGGCTGTGGCGCATTGGAAGGCAAGTACCGGGCCAGCCGGACCCGGACGGATTGGGTCACGCTACGGGCGCCGTTTCCCGCGTTGGTCGCGGCCGGTCATGGATCGAATGCGCCTGATAAGTCCGCCACGAAGCACCGTGCTTCGCGCTGCGTTCCAAGCGCTTTCTACGGCGGTGGCCATGGTTGTGCTTCGGCGGCGACCGAAGCGCTCTGCAACGAATCCGTCGGCGATCGTGGTGATTTCCCCCTTGGCGTCGGGGATGGCCCCACCGAGTCGCTCACCGAACTCGGTCGGCGTTTCCGCAGGACTCGGGCGCAAACCGAGCCAACTGCTGACTCGGACCAGCCGCGCGAACGCGCCTTCCACCGGTGTCAGGCCGCGCAACGGGCGCAGCCAAGCCATGCGCGCTCCAAAGCCGACGAACGCGAAGATCGTTGCCGCCAATAGGATGGGCAGGACGCTGATGCGGGTACCGCTCACCTCGCGCTCCGGAGCGGGTTCCTGTGCCTGGAGTGGATCCCGATCAGGCAGCATGTCTTCGTCCTGCGGGAAATCGTCCATTTGCTCATCCGGACCCGTGTCGGCCGGCGGAATGACGTTGTCTTGCTCGGCCGCCAGATCCGATCGACCGAGAGGTGGTTCGCCCGCCGTGGGCTCGAACTCGACCCAACCGTGTCGCGGGAAGAAGACCTCGGGCCAAGTGTGAGCGTCGTAGTCCCATACGCGTAGCGTCTCCGCATCGCCTTCGGCCGGCTCTCCCCCCGCGTAGCCGGCGGCGACGCGGGCCGGGATGCCCAGGCTGCGGGCCATCATCACAAAGGAGCTGCTGTAGTAATCGCAGTAGCCCCGTTGCTGCTCGAATAGGAACCAGTCGACCTTGTCACGGTCCGCGGGCGGGGTAGGAATGGACTCGTCGTACAGCATGTTGGTGCGCAACCACGCCTCGAGCGCCAGCGCAGCGTCGTAGCGGGTCGTTGTGTTGGACGTGATCGTGCGGGCAAGCTCCGGCACGCGCTCGGGAAGCCCATCCCAGGTCGACAGGTAGCGTTCGCTGACCCAGGCCGGATCGGGCTCGGCGTCACTGCCGCGCAGCGCGCCGCCGTCGGCAATGGTCAGCCGGGATACCGCCTGGTATGTCTCGTTGATCGGCAACGGCTCGCGGCTCGAGATCGATAGGACGTCTTGACCACCGCCCGCCACCTCCGCACGCACATCGAGATCAAAGGATTCCGGCTGTGGCGCCGCATAGAGTTGCTCCGTAGACGGCTTCAACGTTCGGATCGTCTGGGTGACCGGAACGGAGAGTTCCCAATCCGGGGCCAAATCGAGCGAATCGCCGGACTCCCATTGTTCCGCGGAGCGGCGCCACCCCTGCCCGTCCCACGTGTCGAACACCGCCATGCGCCAATAGCGCGGGCGCACGGTGGTGCCGGGAGCGAGGCGGGCATCGAAGACCGGATCCGTGCCCAGCTCGATCGCGCCGGTCAACGGCATCAGTTCACCGAAGGAGTTTCCGCCGCCGCGGGTCGGGTAGTTCAGATTGGGGAAGTAGCGGCTGGAGAAGCTTTCCGCGGATTCCGAAATGCGCGACCAGCGCGTCGGTAGATCGCGCATCACGTCGGCCTCGACCTCCGAGGGCAGCAACAAGCCGAGTCCGATCACGGCCGCAGACACGATGAGGCCGTCGCGAAGAAAGTCCAGCTCGAGATCGGCGCTATGCCCGACGCGTGCCGCCCGCCAGCGCTCGATGCGGATTGCCAAGTGCATACGCGCAGCCAACAAGAACGCGCAGAGGAGGAAGAAACCCATGTAGCCGGCGTAGGTGTCGCTTCCCGCGGATACCAGGTTGAAGACAAGCGCAAAACCGGCGGGAAGGACCGCGCCCGGCCAGCTGAGATAGCGCACCGCGAACCACGTGGATATGTAGGCCAACAGCCACAGGAGCAAGCCGAGTGTTACGGCGGCGAAGAGCGTTGCCATATCGCCATCGAGGGTACCGCGGATGGGCGGCTCGGGCCCGGCAAGACGCAGCCAGTCCATGTACCAATCGCGCGTGCGTCCCAAGCGCTCAACCCACGTCGCGCCTGAAAACCACGTGCTATCGATGTGCTCGTACTCGATCAACGTGCGGGACGCGAGATACAACGTAGCGAACGCGCCGAGAACAAGGCTCCAGCCGTGGGCGACCAGAACAGGCATCCACGTCCAACGCGACAACAGCGCGCCTGCCGCGACGCCGCCGAGTACGACGGGAGTCAGGATCCAGAGGCCAGGCACCCACTCCGCATTGTCGATCGACCACGCGAGACACAGCTGCATAAAGGCTACCAGCAGAATGCTGGTCCAACCTGCAAGAGAGCGCATGACTTGCCTCAAATCCAATCGGTGTGAGGAGCGTCGGAGGATGCAACGGACGCCCCGGGGTTCGTACTCATCCGCGGGGCGTCGCGTTCAAGTCTGGCGGTGGGCCTTCTCCGGCGCCACCGCCACAATGGTAGGGTTCGCTTTGCCGGCAGCAAAGCGCTGTCAGGACCCCAAGGCCGCTATTAGCCCACGGTTTCCCTCGTTTCGGCCACCGCGAAGCCGTCGACCTCCCTACGATGAAACACGGGTGGGCTACGGATTTCCAAGGACTGTGCTGGATGACCCTCGCAGCATCAGGGCCGCGCTCGCTCGCACCGAGCCGGCCGCATCATGCGCGCTTGCTCCGCTCCTTGACGCGGATGGCCTTCGCCTGTGCCGCGGGCCATTCCCATCAGCCTGAGGCTGAGTTCGGCCTCGCGCGGGAGTTGGACATGCTCGCTCCCGCCGAACTTGCTCGACTGCCCGGGCTCTTGGAGGCCACCGGCCTCGGAGCGCTCGTCGCCTCTTCCCTTCCCGCGAGCTTGCCCCCGCCGGTTGAAGCCGCGATCGCGGATCTCGAGACGCGAACGCTTGCCAGAGGTCGTCGCCTTGCGTCGGAACGAGGGTCGATCGAATCGGCGCTTCAGGCATCCGGCATCGCCCATGCCTGGCTGAAGGGCGGCTGGATCGCGCCCCAACTCTATCGCCGTGCAACGGCCCGTCCGATGGCCGACCTCGATCTGTTCGTGCCGGAATCCGACCAGGACGGAGCGCGAGCGGTCTTGGCGGCCCTCGGCTATCAGGCAACGGCCCGCACGTGGAAGCACGAGGTTTGGTCCCGACCGGAGGCACGCAGCGTGGTCGACCCTCGCGGCGAGCATCCGGACAATCCGCGGCCGGTGGAATTGCACAGCGCGTTGGGTGAGGCCTTCCGCGGCCTGCGCCTCGAACTCGCATTTCCTGCCCGCGGCCCATTGGACCCACGTGGCCTCCACCTATTGGCCCATCTCACCGTCGACGCTCTCTGCCGACGGATGCGCGCGGTTGGGCTCGTCGACGTCGGCTTGTGGCTGTCCTCGTTGCGCACGGAGGATTGGAGCGCTCTGCGACAGGTATTGGCGGAGCCGCATGCGGCGCGGTTCCTCTGGCCCGCGCTCGCGTTGGCGCAACGCGAGTTGGCGCTGGACCTGCCGCGTGACTCGCTGGTGGGACTGGACCGCGCGGTCCGGCCGCAGCTGCGCGCTTGGGTGATGTTGGCGGACGCGGACAATGTAGGCCGAGAGGCAAGGGGACAGGTCACACGACCGCTATTGGAGATCCTGCGCATCTGGCCGATCGGGGCCGCGGAGCGCTGGACGGTACTTCGCACGCAGCTACTACCCGACCGCATGCATCTCGCGGATCGCGATGCGGATTTGGCGGCCGGTCCTCTCTGGCCGTGGCTGATCGTCCGACACGTATTCGGGCTGCCCGCGTTGGCGTGGCGGCGATGGAAGGTCCGGGCGAACCCGGCCATCTTCACGTCGAAGGAGTCTCCGAGCGAACTGCGCGCAGCACGCCGCGACGACGAAAACCCGGGTGATCGACGTCCTAGAACGCGGGAACACTAGTCGCCAACATGTCGCGTCCATGCTTCCAGCAGGGCATGCTCGTGCTTGAAGGCGAGGTCCGTCGGCCATTGGTCCGGCCGAAAGAACCGCAGCTCGCTGACGTCGTCGGCCGCTCGGGGCACGGTGCCGGGCGCAATGCGTGCTCGGTAGTAGATGTTGAGCGTGAAGAGCCCGTCATAGGACGGTCCGGCAGGGTCGCCCGCAGCGGGGTGCGTTCCGTCGTCGTAGCGATCGATCCATATCCCGAGCAGACCATTCAATTGCACGTGCAGTCCTGTCTCTTCTAGGGCTTCACGGCGCGCGCCGTCTTCCGGATGCTCGTCCGGCCGCAGAAATCCGCCCACGACGTCCCAGTGGTCGCGACGAGGCGGCACGCCCCGCCTGGCAAGCAACACGGCGCCGTCTCGTTCGATGAGCACACCGGCGCACGGCTTTGCGTTGCGCCAACGTAGGGCACCGCAGCCGGGACACGTCGTATAGAGCGGCAACGGTTCGTCGACCTCGCCGCTATGCCGATCGCGAACGCGCGACTCGGCAACGCGAGTCCCGCTGACGCGCGCGCCGCAGGACTCGCAGAATCGAGGTGGCCAGGCCATGTGCGTGAAGCGTCTAGCGGTAGCGGCGGGCGCAGGACTCAAGCACGGAGAGATCCCGCACCAGCCAGCTGTCGATGCGGTGCTCGATCTGGTGATCGGGCTCGAACTCGCCGCGGATGATGCGCTGCACTTCGACGCCGTACAGCCCCGCTTCGGCCGCGAGATCCTCGCTGCTCATCGGGTGTTCGATCAGCCATCCTTCGTCCGTCTCCCTGCCGTAGCGTTCGACGAAGGCAAGCAGCGCCTTGCATACGCGGCCTCTTCGGTCGAGCAAGGCCACGTCGGAGAAACGGACGTTCATGTCGCGGATGATGCCGGTGACCGCGCGAAGAACGGCGTCCGCCGCTGCCGGCTGTGACTCCAGCAACGCCAGAAAGTCTTCGCGGTAGAGTGCGATAAGCTGAGTTGGGGCTTCGGCCACGGCGCCGGCCGAGCGCGGGCCCCCATCCAGCAGCGCGAGCTCGCCGAAGGCTCGCGGCGCACGAACGGTGAGCAGGTTGATCGGCTGTTTGGTCGGTGAGCTCATGTGGATGCGCACCTCGCCCGTGTGGACGATGTACAGCGCATTACCGGCCTGACCCTCGTCGAAGATCGTCGCGCCGGCCGCATACGCGCGGATTTGGCAGAGTCCGGCTAGCGCGTCCAAGCTGGAGCGTGGCAGGCCCGCGAACAGCGGTGTGCGGGCGAGATCTTCCGCAATGGCGCCGACTCCCGGCCGCTCGTCCGGATCGGGCGCACGCGTCGGAACCGGTGCATCGTCCGACTCCACAACGAAGGCCGCCACCGGATTGGGTCGATAGCGATTCACCGTAGAACGAAGGACTTCGGGCCGACGAACGAGCCAAGCACCCTCCTCCGGCTCCAAGACGTTGTCGAACTCCCAGTTGACGATGATCCAACGCAGGTCGGAGGGCAGCAACCCCGCCTCGCGCGCCAGATCGTCAAGCGTCATCGGGTGGGCGATTCGCAGACCGTCTGGTGTGTCCTCCCCGAAGCGTTGGCCAAAGCCGAGGATCGCCCGCGCGGCCAATGCGGCGACGCTGCCGAACGCCGCGTCGCCCAAGCGCAAGTTCATCCGGCGCACGACGCCCGCCAGCGCGCGCAACATCGCCCGCGCGGGTTCCGGGCGCGCAAGGATGCTGCGCACGTCCTTGCGGAACAGGGCGATGAGCGTGCAATCGGAATCTGCGACCGCGCTGGCCGAGCGAGGCTCGTCGTCGATGAGCGCGAGGGAGCCAAAGTCCTCCGGCGAGCGCAGCGTCACGAGCGACAGTGTGGCGGGGAGTGGTTCCTCGATATCGACGAGCACGTCGATGCGGACCGTACCCGAGGCGATCACGTAGAGCGCATCCGCCTCTGCGCCTTGTTCGAAGATGGTCTGTCCCGCCGCCACCTCTACCACGTGGGCACGCGTCGCCAATTCTTCCAAGGTTGCGTCCGACACGTCGGCGAGGAGCCTCACCTGCCGCAACACATCAAACCACTCCGAACTCATGGCAGGTCTCCCCCTTGGTATCGTCGGTCCCCTCAACGAACGATCGCATCGCAGGTGATTGTGGCTTCATGGTGCCACGGGGGCAACCGAATCTCCATCGTACGCCGTCGCCTGTAGCACGGCGAACAGTCGATGCGCATAGAGTGCCCAATCGTCGTGGGTCGTTGCAGCGGCCCCCGCGGCACCCAAACGCGTGCGGAGCGCGCGATCGGTTGCGAGGCGGACCATTCCCTTCGCAATCGAAGAGACAGAAGTCGGATTCACCATCAAGGAGCCGGGAAGACTTCCTGCTGCGCCACCCCGGGGTGCACTCAGGTGCGGCCGACCGGCGTTGGATGCCTCGAGCGCCACGCGACCGAATCCCTCGTGGAGCGAGACGGAGACCACGAATTCCGCGATGTCCACGAGTCCGCGAAGCACGTCATCGGGTAGCCATCCGGTCCGGCGTACCGCTGCGTCGATACTCATCCGAACGATGGCGCGTTCGACTGCACGCGACGCGTTGCCGGGCGGCCCCGCCAAGACCAAAACGGGGTACGGCTCGCCGACCGTCCTGCGTGCACGGTTGAATGCTTCGAGCAGGCGCAGCACGTTCTTCCGGCGATCAATTCGGCCGATATGCAGCCACAGGGGCGCGGTTGTCCCAACGACGTGCCGCGCGGCCGCTATCCCTTCCGCGCTTGCCGGCCGGCGAAAGTGATCGTCCGCTGCCTGCCCAATGACGCAAACCCGCGATGCGACCCCCGGAATCCTGCGGACGAGATCCTCGGCCGTATCGGGGGACACCGCCACGATGGCAACAGCGGAGGCAAGGGAGCGACGCATGGCGCCGCCGACTACCAGGCGTTCTCGAATGGGAAGGGCAAGGGCGCCGGCTCGGCGCAGGGGCAGCGCGTCGTGGACGCTCAATACAACCGGCACTCCACCATCGGCGCGACCGCGCCCCGTCGGGCACCAGAGAACGTCAGCATCCACGCGCCGCGCGGCGTTGCCAAGCGCTCGCATGCGCCACAACTCCGTCGGGCGGCCGGAGCAACGCGGAGCGGAGACCGTCGGCGGCGCGTGTGTGCGCAGATCGGGCGGCAGTTCAGCGATGCGTGGATGCAGCACGAGAAGTGTCACCGCGTCGGCCGGCAGAGCGGCAAGGGAGCGTAGCATTCCGAGCGAGTAGCGCCCGATTCCGTCCGCGCGCGGCCGAATTGCGCTCGCATCGACGGCGAGGCGCAAGGGTTCCTGCACGCGTGCTGCGCTCATGCGCGCGCCCTTGTCGAACTCAGCGGAAGTCCGACGCGCCTTCTTCGATCACTTCCGGCTGCAAGATGACCCACCGATCGAGCTCCCGGCGCAATATGTTGCTCTGCTGGAAGCCCTCGATGACCCGCCGTACTTCCGTATCGTACAGCCCGGCTTCCGCGGCGACATCCGCGATCGTGACCGCGTGCTCGAGGATGATGCCCTCATCGCCCGGTCGTCCGTGGCGCTCCATGAGGGTGTTCAGCGCCAGGCAAACGCGAGCGCGCCGGTTGAGCAGCGCGACATCAGAGAAGCGCGTGTTCATCGTGCGTACGATGTCCGCGAGGCCGCGCAGGACAGCCTTCGCGAAGTCCTTCTCGCGATCGAGCGCTTCGGTGATGTCATCGCGATGGAGCGCGATCAATTGTGAGGGTGAAAGGGTCGTGGCGGAGCCGGATCTCGGTTCCCCGTCGATGACGGCCAACTCGCCGAAGGTGTCGGGCGAACGCAGATCGACCAACGTGATCGGGGCGCCCATCGGTCCGTTCATGCGGATGCGGACGTCGCCCGCACGGAGCATGAACAACTCCGTGCCGGGCATCCCCTCTTCAAAGATCGTTTCCCCGGCCGAAAGCGAACGGAAACGGGCATGTCCCGCGAGCAATGCGATCGTGCCGGGCCTCACACGCGCCAAGAGCGGCGCACGGGCCAAGAACGCCGCGATCTCCTCGCGGCTCGGGCGCTCGCTCGTTGCGCTGGGAGCCTTCAGCCCTGCAGCTTCCTCCGAGGGATCGCCGTCGGGGGCAGTCTGACTGGACCACTTGGCATTCCAGGCCAACTCGGCCTCGTCGCGCAGGAGCCAGGAGCTGCCTTCTTGTTCGATCACCCTTCGATCCAACCAGATGTCCAGCATGCTCTTGGCTTCGAGCTCCAAGAGGCCGCTGTTGCTCGCGATATCCGCCACCGTGAGCGGCACGCCGATGCGGGTGCCTCGAGGCGTCGGCTCGGGATGTCGCTCGGCCAGGCGGAGCAATGTGCGCGCGACCAGCAACGGCACGCTGCCGAACGCGACCTCCCCCAGCTGCCCATTCATCCGGCGTACGATGGCCGTCAGGCTGAGCAGCAGCTGACGCGACACGTCGGGGTCGGCCATCGTCGCTTCGACGGCCTCTCTTGCCAAGCGCAGGAGACGACAGTCCGTCTCGGCTTGCGCTGTTGCGGACCGAGGCTCGTCGTCGATCAGCGCCAACGTGCCGAACGCTTCGTTGGGTCCGAGAGTCGCCAGATTCAGGGACACCGGAGGCGCTCCGCGTCGGGTGGTGACTTCCGCGATGATCTGGAGGGTGCCTTCCTGGATCACGTAGAGTGCGTCGCCAGGTTCGCCTTGCGCGAACAAGATCTCACGCGCCCCGATCTCGACCGTCTTGGCGGAGGAAGCGAGAACCTTGAGGACGTCGTCGGGAAGGTCGGCCAAGAGGGCGACTTTGCGGAGTACATCGATGGCGTTTGCATGCATGACACAACCTCCGGAAGGCGTAGATGTGGATTGTGTCGGCCTTCGCGCATGTTGGCAAGGGATCGTGTCACCGGAGTCCTACGGCGCATCGATCACACGCACCCCGTCCGCGCCCGCGACGATCGCCGCGTGGGTCAATCGGAGGAACAAGCCGCTTGTCACGACGGCAGGCAGCGCGTCGAGCATGGTGTTCAGGGACTCCGGGTCCGGGATCCCTTCGGGAAAACGCGCATCGAGCACGTAGAGACCGTCATCGGTGATCTTCGGCCCGCCTGCGTCGCCGCCGCGCAGCGTCACCGCTGCCCCTCGTGCCTCTAGCATCGCGCGCACAACGGGCCATCCAAAGGGAACCACCGCGACCGGTAGGGCGAAGGTCGTACCGAGCCGCCCGACCAGCTTGCCCTCGTCGGCTACGACCACGAAGCGTGTGCTGCGCGAGGCGATGATCTTCTCGCGCACGAGCGCTCCTCCGCCGCCCTTGATCAGCCCGAGCGTCGGGGAGATCTCGTCGGTGCCATCGATGGTGAGATCGAGGTTGGGATGCTCGAGCAGGGAAGATAGGGGAACACCGGCATCGGTTGCTTCCGCCGTCGTCGCTTGCGACGATGCAATGGCGACGATGCCGCGCAGTCCCTCGTCACGGATTCGCCTTCCGATCTCTGCCGTGGCCCAGCGCGCCGTCGAACCGGTACCGAGACCGACGATCATGCCGTCCTCGACCAGCGCGGCCGCAGCCTCGCCCGCAAGGCGCTTCCAACGTGCGGCGTCCGAAGGGGGGCGTGGGTCTTGCGCAGTTTGGCTCATCAGGTCGTCTCTCAGGCTGTGGCAACGGCCGGTTCACGTGGGCCGTCGATTTGGGGCTGGTAGCGATGTGCGTCAAACGGTCTTCGGCTCAGGGAGCGCGGCGACGACAATCCATCCTCCTACCGCGAATGCGATGCTCGCAAGCCCGGCAACCGGCATGATGCCCATCGGGTCTTGCCAAAGCCACGGAGCAAGCAAGGCGCCGCACGCGCGCCCGAGGCTCATGGCGGCAACGACGAGCGACATCACGCCGGCACGTGCCTCCGGGACGAGCTCCGTCAGCAAGGGAAGGCTGCCGACGTAGGCCATCTCGAAACAGAGGAAGGCCGCGGCGAGGCAAAGAAGGGCCGGGATCATGCCGCTTCCCGCCGCATCGGACCATCGGAGCCAACCAAGCCATGCAGCGTACACGGCCATGAAGCCGGCCGCGGAAAATGTCATCGCAATCACGGTCCTGCGCTTTCCGAAGGCATCGACAAGACGGCCAACCCCGAGCTCCCCGACCAGTTCCGCAAGTCCAATGGCCACGATGCTCAGACCTAATTGATAGGGGCTGACCCCAAACTCCGTCTCCATCCAGGTCCCGTAGGAGACGAAGATCAGCTCGTTGGCAAGCATGATCAAACCGACAAACGCCGTGGCCGCCGTTACGCCTCGCCTGCGCATCAGCTGGAGCGCTCGCAGTGGGTTGCGCGACGCGACCCGCGACCCACTCCGTTCATCGCTGCCTGCGGTGGCATGCCACACCAACAACAGCATGACAAGGCCTAGCAGGCCGAGCACTCCGAAGGGCCAAGACCAGGCGGCCGCGAAGCGACCTTCGTCGAATCCGGCCGCGCTGCGCGAAGCACCCAGCGAGATCAACCAACCGGCCAACGGGGCGCCGAGCAACAGCCCGCCCGCCCATGAGGTCTCTGTCCACCCAAGGGCCGTGCCACGCCGCGCATAGGGCACTTTGTCGGCCACGAGTCCCTGCAGGGCCGGATCGAAGATGATCTTCGCGAGAGCGACGAGCATCATGGAAATGGCGAGTGCGACGAACGTCGGTACCAACACGACGGACAGCGCGCCGCCGGTGAAGAGCGCCATGCCGGCTAGCAGCATCGTTCGGCGACCGTGAATGTCGGAGAGGGGCCCAAAGAGCGGACCGAGGACGCCCATCGCGCCGCGGAGGGCAAGCAGACGCGACAGATCGGCTACCGGTCGGTCAACGCCCCTGGCAAGGACGGGCAAGAACGGGTACACGATGCGCAAGCCGGCGTTGATGACCAATCGCGCGATCGTGAGCACGGCGAGGCGTTGCCAGGGCAGGCCTTTGGTTTTGGTAGCCGGTTGCACGTGCGCGTCCTGCGTCAACGCACCTTGTCCTGTTCGCCACCCGTAGTGGGATGGAGCAGCGCGCGCAGCATCCGCATGGTCTCGACCTCTTCGATATCCAGGGTGTGATCCGCCGCGATCAAGCGCGCGCACTCGTCCAAGAAGAGCGTGCGGTAGCCGGCGGGAATGTTCTGCGGGTCGGAGAGATTGTCGTTATCCGGCGGCGCATTGAGCCACGAGCCCACGCGCGCTTGGTCCGATTCGTCGATCTCAAGCAGGCGGCAGACGTCGAGAATGTGCTTCCGCTCGTCGGACACGACCTCACGATCGGCCCATGCAAAAACGCACAGGAAGTGGACGAGCTGCAGCCGTGTTTCCGGCGGGATTGTGCTGTTCATGGTCAAGTCCTAGGATGAGATATTGGCTGTGCGCGGGATAGTATGACGGCGGCGCTTTCCATCGGACACGCGCACGAGCTTGCCGTTGATCAAGCCGATGAAGAGGAGGAAGAACCCGATGCCGGCACCGATCGCGTGCTTGAGCGACAGCGGGATCGCGTGCATGACCGCTTCGCGCAGGCCGATCAACACCAGGAGCCCGATGAGCAATCCTTCCAGCACGATCACGCCCACCGCTTGCTGCCACGTTAACCCCATCGTGGCGATCAGCTCGAACGCCACGACGGCGTTGAGCCCCATTCCGGGCGCAAGCGCGAAGGGCCGAATGGCCAACAGACCCATCGCAAGAGTCATCGTGCCGGCGGCCTGACAGGTGGCGACCAACACCTGATCAAACGCCGGTCCCGCGCCTTCGAGCGCATCGATGCCCGCAAACGAGAGAATCGCCGGATTCACGAATATGATGTAGGCCATGACCATGAAGGTGGTGATACCGGCCCAAACTTCCGTGCGCACCGTGCTGCCGCGTTCCCGCACCGGAAAGAAGCGCTCGATCGCCGACACTTCGGATGATGAGGCGGGTGCAGGGGGCACGGGCGGCTCCGTAGGGCGGTGCCGGGCGGCCGACGCCCGGTCGGGCGTCGCGGATGCTATCACGCGTGTGGGGCGGTGGGTAGCACCCTGCCAAGTCTCTTTGCGAGCGCGCAGATTACAGGATGTTTACACTACCGGTCCGCCGATTTCACGGCTTCGGCGTTATATCACCTCGGATACCAAAACGTGCGAGCCGACGCAATCCTTGCCCGTGTGAAGCGCCCGCTCGAGTCCATCCGTCCGAAGCTTTCTGCAGATCTTGAATGGAGGAGTACCGCATGTACGTTCCGCTGCGCCGAATTGCGCTCGTAGTCTTGGCCGCGCTGGTCCTTGTGACCACGGCGACCTCACTGTCAACATCAACCACCATCCTGGCCCAAGATGAACCGGGACAGGCCATGAACGTCGAGGCGGCGATGTGGAACGCCAACGTGATTTGGCGAACCGCTCCTTCAACGGCGGTGCGGGTCGAGATGCGGGACGGCGATACCGTCCTCGCTCGCAGCCCGCAGCGTGTCTCCGACGCGGACGGCTTTGTGGAGTTGCCGATGCGCGCTGTTGGGGGCGGCGGCCGACAGCCCGGACAGGGTCGGGGTGCGAACACGGTGGGCGTCCAGCCCGGACGTGATCTGGTCTTCATACCCGACGGCGGACAAGAGATGAAGGTGACGGTGCCGAATCTGGCCGCCGGGATCGACATCGCGAACGATACCGTTCTCGGCAGCGCGCCGGCAGGCGGCGATCTGACCGTTGCTGTCCTCGAGGGTCCGGGACTCATGTCAACCATCACACGAACGGCCACCGCCGCGGCCGACGGCAGCTTCGCCGTCGACCTGAGCGCCGACGCGGACGCGCAGCCCGGTCATGCCGGCGACGTCACTTGGAGTGATGCGCACGGCAATACCTTCCACGCCTTCTTCGCGGCGTTGGCCGTCGAGGTGACCATCAGTGCGCGCAACGTGACGGGAACGATGACGCCCGGTGATACGGTCAGCGTGGGGCTGGCCGCCGAAGACGGCACGGCGAAGGGTTCATCTTCAGGGCAACTCGTCGGCGACTACACCTTCGATGTCCCGCAGAATCGGCGCGAGCGGCAAGGCTTCGGCCCAATCGCGGTAGGCGACCAGATCAGCGTGACGCAAACGAGTGCCATTCCAGGCGCATCGATCACGATCTCAGGTCGAATCGATCCGATCACGATCGACAACATCTCGCCGCCCGATCGTCTCGTGCAAGGCACCGTCGTCGCCGGCGCCAGCGTCGAGGTCGAGGCCATTGCGCCCTACGAAGGCGCCGTGTATTCGGCGAAGACCGTAGCCGATGCAAGCGGCATCTACGTCGTCGAAATCCCGGGCGCGGACGGTATGGGTCCGGGCTGGCGGATTCAGGCGACCTATCACATCGCGCCGGGCTTGCGCATTCGCGCGTTGGAATCCATTGAGCAGGTTCGTGTCGGCGTGCATCAACAGACCGTGCAGGGCACCGCCGATCCCGGGTCGACCATCACGGTTACGTTGCGCGCGCAGGATGGCTCGCAGAAGGCCGTCGATTCCGACAACGTCGGCAACAACGGCAACTTCAATGTCGCGTTCACCGGCGAGGACGGCTTGCAGATCGGCGATCGCGTCGAGGTCGACTTCGTCGCCGGCGACCCGGTCATCGTCAACGTCGAGGCCATCACGGCGCGCACGAATCACAGCGCGAATGCCGTAAGCGGTGAGGCGCCCAGTAGTGCTGAGGTGATCGTTACCCAGGGCAACGGCAACAACCAGGTTCAGGTCACCACGCCCGTCAAGGTCGACGGTTCGTATCGCGCCGACTTTGCCGGCGTCCGAGAACTTCAACCGCCGATGAACGGCCAAATGATTGCCCGACTGCTCTCGGGTCACGAGCTCTTTACCACGTGGGCCGCCGTGCGGATGACCACGGAACTCGGCGAGGCCTTCCTATCGGGCAACGGACCGGCCAACCGGCAGGCGAGCGCGCAGCTCGTGGACGCCGACGGTGTGACCATCGTCGCGTCGGGCAGTGACACGATCGGCGGCGGTGGCGGCGGTCAGGGCCCCGGAGGCGGCTTCGGCGGCGGGGGAGGCGGCAACTGGTTCATCGCGTTCCTGGACGGCGCGGGCGATCCCGTCGATGTCCGACCGATGGACATCATTCGTGCCACGGTGGGCGACGACGTCTTCGAGATCACCGTGCCGCAGCTACGTGGCGTGGCGTTTGTCGAGGACGATGTGATCAACGGCGAGACCACCGGCGAGCGCGATGTCAACCTTTCGGTGTTCCGGCCTCTGCTTGGCGACAACGCCTCGGCGGACGTCAGCTCCGAGTCGGACGGCGCGTTTAGCCACGACTTCACCGACACCTTCGACTTGCAGCACAACGATGTGATCACGTTCCAGACGCGTGAGCAGGACCACAACATCAACAGCCAAATCTTTGTCCCCGGTCTGCGGCTCAATCTGGACACCGGCGTGCTCAACGGCAGCTGGCGTCCCAGTTCGCAGGTGATCGTCCAACTTCAGGACGGTGCAGGCGCTAGCCGTTTCCAGGGCATCATGACCACGGACGAGGACGCG
>JAJCYU010000358.1 GCA_029262755.1 Anaerolineae bacterium | reverse complement strand
CTTCCTGCTCACCGCGGCGATCGCCTTGCTTGGGCTCGGCCGCCGCGAGATGTCCGCGCCGATCGTCGCGGATGCCCAGCGACCGCCCCCGCCGATCCTGCCGAGCTACGCCGTGGACGACCGCCGCGCCGACGTGCCATGGACGCCGGTCGCCGGCCGCTTCGGCCGCGCGCGAGATGTCAGCGTCGCCCCGGATGGAACGCTCTTCGTGCTGGACACGGCTCTCGACGCCGTGCACCGCCTCGGCCCGGCGGGCGAGCCGCGGTCGCTCCAGATGCGCGCGTGGGGTGCGAACCCGGATCCGGACACGGCCGGCGGTGATCCGCCGATGGACGACACCTGGCGCGCCGTCCGCCTGGACGTCGGCTCCGCCGGTCGGCCGCACGTGCTCGTGACCGGCCCCGTCTCGGGCGGCCTGCGTGCGGGCAAGGTCGTCGTGCTCGAGAGCGGCGACGGGAGCGGGAGCGGAGGGGGCGACGGTGGTGCTAGCGCCGAGGCCGTGGTCCGGACCATCGCGCTGACGATCCCCGCGGCCGAGCGCTACGCGGATCTCGCGGTCGCGCCGGACGGACACGTGTTCGTCGTGCACACCTCGGGCGACATCCACAACCGCGGCAGCTACGGTATCGACGTACTCTCGCCTACGGGGCTGCTCGTGGAGCGCGCCGTGCCGGACGATGTGTGGATTCCCGTCTCGATCGACATCGCGGCGGACGGGGCGATCTGGGTCGTCGGCCGGGCGACGCACGACCACGTGCCGGGATCGACCGCCGAGCACGGGCAAGACGCCGTCCACGGCTATGCATACGACGCGGGGCTCAGACCGCGGCGCACGATTTCCGTACTCGGAGCGATGGACGTCTCGGTGGGAGCGGCCGGCCTGCTCGTATCGCGCGACGTGGAGATCGTGCGTTTGGCACCGGAGGGCGGAGCGGAGAAGATCCTCCACGCCGGACCCTTGGCGGAGCGGACCCACTTCACGGAACCACCGTTGGGCGCTCAGAACGTGTACGCCCTCGACCAGCATGCGGACGGCGAGATCGTCGCCGCGACCGATCACTGCAGCATGCAGGGACTGACCCTCTTGCCGGCCGGCGGAAGCATCGGAGCGGGCCCCGCCGCCGTGCGTCTCGTCGGCGGGATGGACCAGCCACGCCTTGCCGGTCCGCTCCTGCCGTGGCGCATCGCGGCGCAGGAGGGCGTCGCGCTGCTGCAAGAGCGCGTGATCGACCCGCCCCGGGACGCCGACGGTGCGCCGAGAGAGCCCGTGCGCGGTCAACCGATCGTCTTTGCGCCGCATAGCGTCCAGCGGTGGGACGCGGACGGCGGTCTGGACGGCCAGATCGGCGCGTGCGGCGGCTGGACCGATCCGCTCGCGGTACGCGACGTTGCCTTGGATGGCGACCGGCTCTACACGCTCACGGAAGACCGCTTCCGGTGGCGTCCCGACGTTCTCGGCTGGGGCGCGGTAGCCGACACGGTCGCCACCCGCGTCGAGCCCGTGACAGAGACGTGGCTCGCCGTGGGCGCTACGGATCCCGACGCCGCGGCGCATGGCTTCGCGTTGGACGCATGGGGCGCCGTGCTCGTGGCCCTCGACCTAGGTCTCGACCGCGTGCACGTGCTGCAGCCCGACGGCCCCACCGGTGACCGGCCGTTGCGCCAAGCGTTGCCCGCCAGCGACCCCGATCGCGCTGAGACCCTGCCGCGCGACGTCGCAACGCACGAGGACGCGATCTTCGTGCTCGACGCCGATGGCACGGTACGCGCCCTACGCGGCACAAGCGAGGGGTTGGCTGCGCGCACCGAGGCAGCGGCGCGAGAACAGATGGTGGGCGTGCCGAATGTGCGCAGGTCGGCCCCGAACGCCGAAGCGCAGGTCGACTCCGAGCAGGCCGACTCCGCACAGGCCGTCTCCGCACAGGCCGACTCCGCACAAGTTGGCTCCGGCCAGGCCAACGCTGCAAGGGGGGTCTCCGCTCTTCCGGCGGCAGTCGCCAACGTAGGATGGTCGGCGCCCGGCGCGCCACGCGCGATCGCGCTCGACGGCTCGCTCGTGTACGGGCCCGGGCGTGTCACGCTGCTGCACGATGGTGGGTGGCTCAGCGTGCACGAGGCGCAGACCGGCGCGATGCGCGCGGTCGTGGCGCCGCACGACGCGCACGCGACGGCGCGCGACATCGATGTCGACGATCAGGGCGACGTATTCGTGGCCTGGATCGACGGCGAGCGCGCGGCGGATCGCACGGGAACGCCGCCGAGGACCGCGGGCGCGGGCACCGACGTGCGGCGCGCGGGGATCCGGCGCTTGCACCGTCCGCAGGGAGGCGGCTGGCCGTGGCGCGAGCCCGAGCCGTCGCTCGTGGGAGGCACGCCGCCGGTGCGCGGCGCCTGCCTCGTCGCGCCCGCGATTACAGCGCCGGCCGTAGCGTCGAGCGGCCGCCCCTTCACCCTCACGTTGCACGTGGATGCGTTCTGTCCACCAGAGGAGGCGCCGCTCGACCTGGCGCTCGTGGTGGACATTTCGCGCGCCGCCGCGGCGCGTGGCGGCGGCGATCGAACGCGCGCGGCCGCGATCCGCCTGCTCTCGCTCTTGGGCGGCGAAGTACGGGTATCGCTCACGACCTTCGACGATGACGTGGTCGACACGATGTCGGCCGACGCCGGAGTTCCCGCGGTCGCGCGCCGGCTGGCGGCGGTGGAAGCAACCGCGGGCGCCGGGCGCGGAATCACCGTGGCGCTGCGAACCGCGACCGCGCAGCTGGGCGTGCTGCCGCCCCGCGAGGACGCGCGACGGGTCGTGCTCGTGCTTACGGACGGCCGTATCGCCCTCCCCGACCGTGCCACGCTCCGCACAGAGGATGTGGACGCGCACCACGTGCTGCTCCTACCGGGCGACCCGCTCCCGTGGAGCCGCGTGCAAGCGTGGGAGGACACGTGGTCCGCCGCCGGCGCCCCCCGCGCACACGTGCACCTCGATGCGACGCCCGAAGGTCTGGCATCGTTGGCGAGGACGTTGCGGGCGGGCGCGCAGCCCGCAGCGGAGTTGGCGGAGGTTGTGATCGACCTGGGGTTGCCGCCCGGCTGGGAGCCGGTCGCGCCCGTGGGCGCTGCGCCGGGCACGGGGCCGACGCGGGTGGGCGACCGCCTGCGCTGGAGCGTATCCGACGTTCGCGCCGGGAGCGCGATCACGTGGACGGTGCAGGCGAGCTCGCCCGGCCTCCGGGCCGCGGCCGTTACCCCGATCGTCCGATGGCGGGACGCCTACGGCAACGAAGGCGGCTGGTCGCTGCGCGCTCCGACGGTGGCGGTGGATGGCGGTCATACCCTCTGGTTGCCGCGAGCCAACACGCTCAGCCGGCCCTGATACCGGTCGCGCCCGTAGCGTGGGTGCCATCTCGAAGCACCGACCCGGCGGGAAGCACGGCGGTTCGTACGATGGCTCTAATGGCGGCTCAAACGGCGCTTCAAACGGCGGCTCGCACGTTGGCTCGCGATCGCACGGGGTTCACGCGGAGGCCCGTTGCGGCCATAATCGCCGCCGAACGAAGCGCCGATCGGCGCGTGGGAGGCCGATCGTACCGTGGTGCGAATGCGTCGCACGGATCCGATCGCTGCGCACGGAGAGGAGGTCGTCATGCAAGCCATTTTGGTTGCGACCGAGGTCGAGGAGCGGCACCTGCTCAACCACGTGCTGCAACGCACGGGGTTTCGGGTGTCCCTAGCACCTTCGCTCGAAGAAGCGCTCGAGAGATGGCCGGAGCGGCCGGCGGATATGCTCGTCCTTGCGCAACCGGGCAGCGGGGAGGAAGAGGCCGTGCCCGTGGGCCGCGTGCGCGGCGTCACGCCGGCGCCCGTGATCTTCATCTGCGACGGCGTGAGCGAGCTCGAGCATGCAGCCTTGCTGGAGCGCGGCGTCGACCTGGTGGTGACACGTCCGTATAGCAGCCGTCTGCTCATCGCACGTACCCGCGCATTGCTGCGGCGTGCCGGCGGCGTGCCCGTCTTCACGCTGCCTACCCTCCAGGGCGGTGGGCTCAGCGTCGATCCTGCCTCGCGCACCGTCCAACGCACGGACGGAGCAAGCCGGCGGCTCACGCAGCTCGAGTTTCGCTTGCTCTATGCGTTGATGTTGCACCGGGACCAAGTGGTGCCGACCGACACCATCGTGGAGCAGGTATGGGGCTACACGGGCGATGGCAACCGCGATCTCGTGCGGGGACTCGTCAGCCGCCTGCGCTCGAAGGTGGAGCCCGATCCGGCGCAGCCACAGCATGTTGAGACCCTCCCTGGCGTCGGCTATCGCTTCCTGACCGAACCCGGTCCCGTCGAGGATGGGACCTCGCCTGGGACTAGCAGCTGACACTGCGATTCGGCATTTCCTGCCCGCGGCATTCTGCGAGCGCACCGGCGCCCACAGAGGGAAATGGTCCTTTCCCACGGTCCGGTGACCGTCCCAGCCTTGCTACGGAAACCGGCCGCTTGTGACGCGGATTAGACGTGCCGCCCATACGGTTTTCACGCCCATCACGCATCTTGGAAACCCAAACGCACCGACACCCTCGTGTCGGTGCGTGCCAACAGGGCCCGAACAATCCAGGAGCGTTACCATGCACCATCAAACCCTGACGAAGGACCAGGTCGTCTCCTGCCTGGAGTGCGACCGAATGATCAAGCTCGCGCGTGTTGCCAAGGTCGATGACCTGATCAGCTGTGGGCATTGCGGCACCAACTTTGTCGTGGTTGAGATCGGCCCCATCGACATTGACTTCGCGGACGACCTCGGCGACGACGATGACTGGGGCGACGACGACGATTGGGATGATGACGACGACGAGGGCGACGAGGACTCGGACTAGCACAAGGACTGAGATTCGTCGTTTGGCAAGCGGACTTCGTATCCGCGTCCCAGCTTCCGACGAGCAGAGTCGGGATCGGACGGAATAGATGCGATGACCGTGCTGAGCCCTAGGTAGTCAGAAAACAAGAAGTACTCAGACAACAAGAAGAGGGGGCGCCCCATCGGGCGCCCCCTCTTCTTTCGGTGGTACCAACCAGGCCGCTATTGAGGCGGGACCGGGATGCCGAGGTAGGTTGCCGGATCGGCCTGTGCCGCGAGCGGGTAGTCGTTCACGAGCACCACCACCGGCTGGTCGGACACCACGGTTGCGGAGCCGAAGGTGCCCTCCGGGATCGCCGTGATCGAACCGGGCCACCAGGTGAAGGAATCGAAGGGCTCGATCATCTGCTCGCACACATCGCAGCCTACGATCGGGGTCGAGCTATCCGAGCCTTCCTCGCTGGCCGAGAAGTCGATCCGCACCGTGGCCGTCTCCGTGCTGGCGTTCATGACCTGGATGCCGGTCCTGAGACGGACGGGGTTGCGCCGCACGAGCGGTAGCGCGACCCGCAACGCCGCGGCCGAAGCCGGCGCCGCCGCGGTGGCCGACAACAGCGATCGACCGTTGGTCTCGTCGAGAACAACCGCGACGATGCGCTGCGTCTCGTCCGCCGTTTCGAG
>JAJCYU010000357.1 GCA_029262755.1 Anaerolineae bacterium | reverse complement strand
CACGGGCCGGCCTCTCGGCCCGCCACCGCCGCCGCGCGCCTGTGTGCCGCGGCCGGACAAGTGGGCCCACGAGCCGCGCCGATTCCCGCTCGGCCGGACCGTCGATGTGAGCCTCACCGTGGATGGATGGTGTCCCGGAACCCACGACGAGTCCCAGATCATCTTCCTGTTCGACACCTCCCGCTCCATGCTCCTGCGCGACTCGCTCGGCCAGGGCAAAGCGGCGTTGATGTCCATGATCGACTCCCTGGACCCCAGCTACACGGAGGCCGGGCTGGTCACGTTCGACTTCGGTCCCACCTTGCGTCAGCCGCTGACGCGTGACCTCGGCGCGTTGCGTACGGCCGTCGCATCGTTGCAGGCGGATGGTGACACGCAGATGGGCGGGGCGCTCGCCACGGCCTTCGCGGAGCTTACCGGCGAACGCTCCAACCCGGACGCGAGGCGCGTGCTCGTGATGATCACCGACGGCGTCTTCAAGGACCCACCGGACACGTTCCCGCCCGCCGTCCGGCTCGATATTGTGGACGAGGGCATCGACTTCCAAGCGCTCGTCTACCCGTCGTGGGAATTCCGTCCCGATCACGAGGTCGCGCTCGGCGTGTTGACCAGCGATCCGACGCGAGTTCACGTGCAGCCGGAGATCGGTGCGCTGACCCAGCTGGTCGATGTGCTGACGGGCTTCAAACCGGAGAACGGCCTCTTCGAGACGATTACCGTTGTCGACAAGGTGCCGGCCAACATGACCTACATCGTGGACTCGGCCGTACCACCCGCCGCGTGGGACGACGTCGAGCGCACGCTCACCTGGCAGTTCGGCGTGACCCCCGCGTCACGCACCTTGAGCATGACATACACCCTGCGCCCGCAGCAGGTGGGCACGTGGCCGACCAACGTCTGGGCCCGCGGCCCATACCTGGATGCGGTCGGTCACGCGGGCGAGGTGATCTTCCCGATCCCCGAGGTCGAGGTCTTCGCCTTGGACCACACGGTCTATTTGCCCTTCGGCTTCACCTGCCCCAAGCCCCGTCGGGCCGACGTCGTGCTGGTCATGGACGCCTCGAGCTCCATGCTCGAGCCCGCCGCGGGTGGCGGCACGAAGATCGAGGCTGCGCGCGCGGCGGCAGCAGGCTTCCTCGGCGCCGTCTCGCTCGGTGGAGATCGCGTGGCCGTCGTCGAGTTCAACGACCAGTCGCGGATGTTGACCAAACTCAGCAGCGATCGCGACGAACTGCTCGCCGGCCTCGACCAACTCGCTCCTTCCCTCGACCGGCAGGGCACCCGGATCGACCTCGGTCTGCAGACCGCCGCGTTTGCGCTCGAAGGCCGTCGCCCCGAAGCGCTGCCGGTGGTCATCCTGCTCACCGACGGCCTACAGACGAACCCGCCGGGCTCCGACGCGGTCCGCAGCGCGCTAGAAGCTCTGCGCGACGACGTTCCGGGCCTGCTTGCCTACGCCATCGGCCTGGGCGAGACGATCGACGCCGGCCTGCTCGACGAGATCGCGGGCGCACCGGACCGCTTCTTCATCTCGCCGACAACCGACGAGCTGGAGGGCATCTACGCGGATATCTCGGAGCGCCTGACCTGCCAGTAGGCGAGGGGAGTGCGCTCCGACTGTTGCGTAGAGAAGCCACGAACCGTGTGGATCGTGACGTCCATCGTGACCTCTATCTGGAAGCACTGTGCGTACGCTGGTGGTTGCGAGACGGCTGGTGACAGCTAATGCTCCATGTATTCGGCGAATCCTCATGTTCGGTCCCGTCCCCTTTGGCCGGGTCCGGATGTCCTGTCTAGCGCGGGGCGGCACCCGTCCTGCAAACCGTTTTTCAAGCAACCCACGAATGGTTGACGCCGGTGCGGCCCTTGCGTTCGCGCCCCCACTGCCGGCGACCCCGACGCGACGAGGTGCCCGATGAGCCGCAGCGACCGATCCATCCCCGTCTTCGCCGCATTCACCCGCACGATGCGTCGCCGGTTACCCAAACTGCGCAGAGGGCCCTCCCGCATCCTCGCCTTCGGCTGCCTCCTGTTCTTCGCGCCCATCGCCGCCGCTGCGGCCGGAGTCACGCCGGCATTCGCGGGTACCGCTGCATCCGCGCGCCTCCAGGCCGGGCATCCACCCGTGCCCGCCGAAGCGTTCGCGCCGTTGCAGGGCGACGAGGGCGGCCGCACCTATGAGTTGGTCGACACGTGGAAGGACAAGGAGTGGGCGCTCACGGCGGGTCGCTACGGGTGGACCGGCGACATCAGCTCGGCGCCGGAAGGGCATGTGTTCATCCTGGACAACCGGATGCCAAACTCCCCAACGGCTGGCCGGCCGCCTGCCATCCACGTGCTGAACGCGGATGGTAGCCCGCGCCGCATCTTCGCCATTCCTGGGCAGGAAGCCGCGGTTGGGCCCAACCATGCGCAGCGCCTGGACGCCGGCCCGGACGGCAACGTGCATCTGCTCAGCGCCGGGGGCATGGAGTGGGTGGACGACAACCTCATCACACACTTCCGGGTCGACCAGCTGGAAGAAGACGGGCGCCGTAGTGGCGGCTTCGACGTGACCCTGACCGGCCACGCGGACGAGCTGCCCAACTGGCGGCGCTATGTCGATATCGCCGTCCGGACCGACGGCCGCGTGTATCTGTTGCGCAAGGGTATCGAGCCGTGGTGCGTGGAGCCGGACGATCCACCGATCTCGATCGGCCCCGGCGCGAACCCGATCTACGCAGTCGACGTGTTCACGCCGGAGGGCACATTGCTCGAGAGCCTGACGCCGCCGCCTATGCTCATCCCCAACGGCCTCGACGTTGCGCCGGATGGACGGGTCTTCATCCTGAACACGGTCCCGCCGCCCTGCACGGGTCAGGGCGGCCCTGGCGGTCCCCCCGAGCCACCTTCGTTCGAAAACCCCGACCGCGCGAAAGAGGGCGGGATGAGAGTCGAGAGCGATTCGAACCTGGGCCTCGGCCCCATCGCGACTACGCCGGAGCTACTTCCGCCGCCGCCGCCCGGGCGCACGAGCTTCCCGACGGAACACGAAGCTTTCGTCGAGGGCTCGAACGTGCCTGCAGGACTCCAACAGGCCACGGACCCCAATCGCGTAGCCATCCCCGGCATCATCATCCTGGAGCCTGATCACGCCTACCGTGAGGTGATACCGTGGTACGGTGGCGAGGACGTCGCAGCGGGACCGGCTGGTCCGTTCGTGTCGCGCAACGTCGAGATCTTCGCCATCGTCGACGGGCTTGGCGCTACGCCGTCTACGGTCGAAGATGCGCCCGTTGTCGTCGGCCCGACCGGTCACATTGTCTCCGGACTCTTGCGGCGCATCGCCTTTACGCTGGACGTGCCCGCCGACGGACGGCTGCTGGCCGGCATGAACCATTGCTACTACCAAGGCTTCCTCGAGGTCGGCGAACCCGAGGCCCGTCCGGCGCAGGTCAACCTCGTCGGTGCGCTCGATGCACCGGAACTCGAAGGCCCAGCATATCCGTTGCGCGTTTCGGCAGCGGCCGATCTCGCCGTCCTGCTCGGCCGGTTGCGCATCGACGGGACACGCCCTACGCAGTCCTATCTGCTCACGAACGCAACGACCGAGGCGCAGACCGTTCAGCGCTGGCCGCTCTCCGGTCCCAACCACGCTCCCGACGGTGGCGTGCTCGAGTCGCAGCTTGGCCTATGTCCGGACACAGATCTGTGGTTCGGCACGGATCGCTGGCTCACGCGAGACATCGCGGCGGACGGCGGCACGATTTACACGATCGATCAGGAGCTGCTCCAGAAGCGCCCGGACGATCATTGGCCCGCCTGGACCTATTGGCCGGGCGAGGTGATCGAAGATCCCGACGAGTTCTCCTTCCTCGGCGCGGTCGATGCGGACGAAGGCATGGTCGCCGTGCTGGACCTCGGCGGCCAGAGCATCGTGATCGTCAACGCGGCAGGCGAACGGGTCACGAGTTGGCCGGTGGCCGTAGGCGATCAGGAGCCGCTGCCGGTGGATGTCGCGCTGGACGGCGACCGCCTCTATATCGCCGACCGTGCGACCGGGCGCATCGTCACGCGCGGCCTGGACGGCGCGGTGCTCGACTCGTGGCCGACCCACGACGGACCGGAATCCGTCGCGGTCGGCCCAACGGGTGACGTTTTCGTTCTCGGCGAGGGCGGCTACGGGCTCCATTACAGCCCTGAGGGCGAGCTGCGCGCGAGTTGGGCTCTGCCGGACCGAGACGCCTTCGTGCGCGACATTGCGGTCGGTGAGGACGGACGCGTCTACGTGAACTTCGCGCGCACCGCGCTGCTGCGCACGGATACGATCGGCCAGAAGCTGGAGATCATTCGCAACGGCGGGATCTGGGTCTTCGCGCGTGCCGGTCGCCCGGCTCCACCGCCGCCCGTCACCCAAGGCTGCGTGCCGCGTCCGGACAAATGGGCGCACGAACCGCGTCGTATCCCACTCGGCGCTACGGTCGACGTCTCGCTGACCGTGGACGGTTGGTGTCCCGGCCGCTATGACGACGCTCAGCTGCTCTTCCTGCTCGACACCTCGCTTTCGATGGGCTTCAGCGGATCTATCGACCAGGCCAAGACGGCTGCGCTGGCCATGATCGACGGCCTCGACCCTGCGCATGCCGAAGCCGGCCTTGTGACCTTCAATGCCGGACCTACGCTGGCGCAGCTGCTGACCAACGATCTGGCCGACCTGCGCGCGTCTATCGCGCGCCAGGGCGCGAACGGCGACACGCGTGTCTCGGGCGCCCTCGAGGCCGCGCACTTGGAACTGATCGGAGAGCGCGCCGACCCGCAGGCCCGTCGCCTGCTCGTGGTGCTCACCGATGGCGTCTTCTACGACCAACCCTTCCCGCCGGACGTCATCGACGAGATCCACGCGGCGGGCATCGAGGTCCACGTCCTGGTCTTCCCGACCTCGGAGTTTGGGCCGGATGATCAGGCCAACATGGAGCGCCTCGCGGGCGATCCCGCGCGCGTTCTCGTCGCGCCCGGCGAAGGAACCGTCGCGCAGCTGACGCGCGCCCTGACCGGCTACGAACCGGAGGACGGCCTCTTCGAAACGATCACCGTCATCGACAAGGTGCCGACCAACATGGAATATATTCCGGGTTCGGCGGTGCCTCCGGCGACGTGGGACGGAAGCGAACGCACCCTCACGTGGGTCTTCGGGGTCACGCCGGCCTCGACCACGTTGGAGATGACCTACACGCTCCGTCCCCTTGAGGTTGGTACGTGGCCGACGAACGTCTGGGCCCACGGACCCTACCTCGACGCTCTCGGGAAGAACGGACAGGTGATCTTCCCCATCCCCGAGGTCGAGGTCTACTCCCTGGACTTCCGCGCCTATCTGCCCTTCGCGGGCAAGGGGATCTGCCTCAAGCCGCGTGCGGCCGATATCGTCCTGGTCATGGACGCGTCGAGCTCGATGCTCCAACCAGCCGCCGCGGGCGCCCCAGGCACCAAGATCGAAGCCGCTCGCGCGGCCGCGACGCTGTTGGCCGACACGATTCGCCTGAGCGATGCGGACGATCACGTCGCGGTCGTCGAGTTCTACAACGACGCTCGCCTCGTCACCCCACTCACGGGCGATCGCGCCGCGGTGGTCGGCGGGCTTGCGCGCCTAGCGCCGAACATCCAGCGCCAAGGAACGCGCATCGACCTCGGGCTGCGGACGGCGCGCGAAGCGTTGCTCGCGCGTCGAACGCGCGCCCTCCCCGTGGTCGTGCTGCTGACGGACGGTCTGCAGAACCCGGCCGGTAACCAACCGGTGCTCGACGAGATGCTACGGCTCGAACGCCTCGACGAGCTCCTGATCTACACCATCGGCCTGGGCGACCAAATCGATGTAAACCTGCTCCGCACGCTCGCCACGGGCGAGGACCGCTACTACGCGGCGCCCACGGCGGCCGATCTGGCCACGATCTACGCGGAGATCAGCGCGAGGCTGGCCTGCGAGGGGCAGGGCGGTTAGCGTGACTAGTGCTTCTGCGCTGCACCACCAGGGCTAGTGTGCGCGGTCATGGGGTCTGGTGCGGGACGGGCGCGTCCCGCACCACACTCCGCTTCGCACCCCATGCCCGCGCCTACCCCGTGCGTTCGCTACCCCGTGTCGGTCGCCTCTTGACCCGCCTCTTCGTCCGGCCTTAGCGTGAATCGCAGCCGCGGCACCTGAAGCCGGTCGATCGGCACGCTGAGGTTGAAGGAGTCGATGCGCCGGTTCAGCGCCGATGCCCGCACGCGTAGGGCCTCCGTACGCCGGACCGACGGCGCCGGATCGCGTGCGAGGCGCGCAATGGCCTCCTTCAACGCCTCCCGCTCCTGCGCGATCCACTTCGCGTCCTCGATCCACGCCGGCACGTAGCCGGCGTTCTTGAGCAAATGGTTGGCCAGCCAGTGCTCGTCGTCGTGGGCCGTGTCCCAGACGAGGGGCTTGCCGCGGCCGGGCAGGTTGTCGAAGAGGCCCTCGTCCATGGCCTCTTGGATGGCTGATTCCGCCTTGCGCCACCAGTCGTCGAGCTTGCGCGGTGGGCCGGCTCCGGCGCTGCGCGGAACGGGTGCCTTCGGCCGATCGTCGCTCATCGTGTGCCTCCGACGTTGGTCTCGGTCTGCATATTCTAAAGGCTCGCGCGAGCGCGCCGGTCCCGAACCGGTCCGGTTTCGTTGTGGTCGTCCGGGCGTGGCACTACAATCTGCCGTCCCGCACCGAACACATCCAGCCGTTCCGACGCGGTGTCTGCGCGTGCGTTTGTCTGCGCCCCGCCTCCTTCGCCGGCCCGATCCCAGGAGCACGAGCATGAACACGGTCCCCGTCCTTACCCTCATCGACGAGATGCACGGCGCTCTGCGCCTCGGCGCGGCGGGCGACGTCGAGGTCGCCGACGAGGCCGTGCTGCGCGCGAACGTGGGCACGTTGGCCCGCGCATCGGCCTTCGGCGAGCCAGAGCGGCAAGCGGCCGCGCGCTGGCTGCTCTGGGAGACGTCGCGCACGCTCGGCATCGTGCCGGCATCGATCCAGGGCCTGTACGAAGCCCGCGGTCGAGGCGAGACGCCGTCGCGCTTCACCGTGCCCGCCATCAACGTGCGCGCCCTGGCTTTCGACTTCGGACGGGCGGTCTTCCGCGCGGCGCAGGCGCGCGACGTCGGGGCGATGATCTTCGAGATCGCGCGCTCCGAGATCGGCTACACCGGCCAGCGCCCAGGGGAGTACATCGCCAGCCTGATGGCAGCGGCCATCCACGAGGGCTACCGCGGGCCGCTCTTCGTTCAGGGTGACCACTTCCAGATCAGCGCCTCGCGCTATCACGAAGATCCCGACACGGAGATGGGCGCCGTGCGCGAGTTGTTGGAGGAGGCAATCGCCTCCGGTTTCTACAACATCGATGTCGACACGAGCACCTTGGTCGATCTCGATCTGCCGACCCTGGACGAGCAGCAGCGGCTGAACGCTTCGCTCTGCGCGGAGTTGACCGCGTATATCCGCCAGCTCGAGCCCGCGGGCGTAACCGTCTCCGTGGGCGGCGAGATCGGCGAGGTCGGGGGCAAGAACTCTACGCCGGAAGAACTGCACGCCTTCATGGGCGAGCTGGGTCGCCATCTGGACGACGGCCTTACGGGCCTTTCCAAGATCAGCATCCAGACCGGCACCGCGCATGGCGGCATCGTGCTGGAGGACGGCACGTTGGCCGACGTAAGCGTGGACTTCGACACGCTGGCGAGCCTGTCCGCGATCGCCCAAGCGGACTACGGCATGGCCGGCGCCGGGCAGCACGGCGCGAGCACATTGCCGGAGGAAGCCTTCGGCAAATTCGCGGAGGCGGATGCCTGCGAGGTGCACCTCGCGACGAACTTCCAGAACATGATGTTCGACCGGCTGCCCGAAGCACTGTGCGAAGAGATCTTCGACTGGCTCCGCGCGGAGCAGCGCCAGCATTGGAAGGCCGACGAGACCGAGGACCAATTCCTCTACAGTAACCGCAAGCGCGCGTTGGGTCCGTTCAAGGAACGTCTCTGGGGCATGGACGACGCGGTCCGCGCCACGATCCGCGATGCGTGGGAGCGCCAGTTCGGCTTCCTCTTCGAGCGCTTGAATGTTGCCGACACCCGCGGCCTGGTCGCGGAGCACGTGACGCCTGTCCCCATCGCCCGCTCGCCGGAGAGCTTCGGCGTCCTCGAGATGGCGATGGAAGACGTGAGCGACCTCGCCGACTGAGCGGCGGACGCGCCCAACCAAAGGGACGCGCCCGGGCTATCGCGTCGAGATTCCGTATGAAACCGGCGGCAACCGCTCGCACGGGGCGTTGACCCTTCCCGTTGTTCGCGGCTGGCCGGCTACTGTTCGTGGCTGGCCGGCTACCCTTTCGCCTCTCTTTGCGGTACTCCTACCGTGCGCCGTCCGCGCATCGGACGAGAACGTACGAGGAGGCAGTCAACGTGGAATTTCTTGAAGGGATCAACTGGATCGCCGTGATCACCGGAACGGTCGTTGCGTTCCTGGCCGGCTGGCTGTGGTATGGCCCGAAGTTGTTCGGTCCGAAGTGGGCCGAGGGCTCCGGCGTCGAGATGGGGACCGCGGACTCGATGCCCATGGGCGCCATGGCCTCTCAGGTGCTCGCGCTGTTCCTGTTGGCCATGGTCGTCGGCGTCACGGAGACTTCGGGCGCCATAGAGACGGCCATCCTCGCGATCCTCGCCGTGGCGGTCTTCGCCTACTCGATGGGCTCGTTCTCGGGCAAGAACAACTACGCGCTCATGGTCGACGTGGGCTACATCATCGTGTCCGGCGTGATCATGATCGGCGCACAGGCGATCTTTTAGGCGAGCGCTTCGGCACAGAGCAAGCTACAACTCGAAGATCTGCCCCCGCTCCGGCACCGCAACGCCCTGTAGGCCTTGGCCGCGCAGATCGCCGGCC
>JAJCYU010000356.1 GCA_029262755.1 Anaerolineae bacterium | reverse complement strand
ACGCCTTCTCGTTCAAGATGTTGGAGCTGGGCAACTGGGTGTTATCGGATCAGAGCACGGGCCGGGTCATCAGCATGCCCAACGCGGTCGTGTTCCTGGAGCCGGTGATCAACTACACTCAGGAGTTCGCGTACCTCTGGCTGGAGATCCCCGTAGTCGTGACCTTCGAGAGCCGCTGGCGCGAGATGCGCGAGCTGCTGTTGGAACTCGGCACGAAACACACGGGCGCCATCGTCGACCAGGCCGAGCGCGCCCTACGCGCCTCCTCCCGCCTCATGGTCGACTACGGCACCCTTACCCCCATCGTCTATACGACCGCGGTCGACCACGGCGTCCAGATGACGCTGCGCTGCCTGGTGGGCGCCCGCGGCCGCCGCGTCATCGAGGACGCCATCTGGCGCGATCTCCTCGCCCACTTCGAGGAACACCCCTCGGTCGAGCTCGCCTACCCGACGCAACGTTTCTTTGACCGCCGGATGGAGCAGGGCGAGGGCGAAGGCGCGGGCGTTGGCAACGGTGAGGGTAGGACGGCGACGAAGGAGTCGAGCGACACGGTGGGGTAGCGGCTGACGCGTTTGCTCGACGCATTTGTGGTGGAATATTTGTGGGCGAGCGCGCACGTAGCGCGCATCGGGTCCCCATGCCATGGCCGCCGGCCAAGGAGGTCGCTGCTCATGAAGATCGTTGTCGAGACCACGGTCCACGCCCCATCGGACGCCGTTTGGTCGGCGTGGACGACGCCCGCCGACATCATCCGTTGGAACGCCCCGTCCGATGACTGGCACACCACCGCCGCCACGGTCGACCTGCGCGTAGGCGGCCGGCAGACCGCGCGCATGGAGGCCAAGGATGGCAGCTTCGGCTTCGACTTCGACGGCACCTACACCGAGATCGTGGACGGCGAGCTCATCGTGTTCGAGCTCGAGGACGGCCGCGAGGTGCGCGTGGACTTCGAGCCGGCCGCGGACGGCAACGCTGTGACGGTCCGCGAGACCTTCGACGCCGAAACGGAAAACGACCCCGAGATGCAACGCGAGGGCTGGCAGGCGATCCTCGACAGCTTCGGCCGGTACGTGGAGAGGTAGGTGGGGGCGACCGAACGAGCTCGCAGTCCCGCGGTGCCCGAACAGCGCCTCGTATTGCCTGACGAGCCCTAAAAGCCCCGCACTACGCCACCTAGCCCCGCAACCGCGCCCGCGTCGCATCGTCCAGCCGCTTCGACGCGGCGGTCATCGTTGGGCGCGGCAAGCGGTCCTTGTTTCGTTGCAAGAACGACACGAGCGCGTCCTCGTCGCGTTTGCCGGCCTCACGGGTCCACGAGGCGATCGCCTTCTGCACGTATGGGTGGGGGTCGTCGGCCAGGATCTGTGCGATTCGGAAGGTGTCGGCCACCTCGTTGCGCTTGATGAAGGCATGCGTGGCCACGATTGCCGTACGGCGCTCGTGCGGATCGGCTGACCGCGCGAGGCGGTCGAGCACCGACCGGTCGCGATCGACCAGGAACTCTCCGATGACGTGCGGCGCCGCTCGATCGACGAAGCCCCAGCTGTTGATGCGGTCGTGGCGGCGCAGATAGAGATCGTAGATGGCGGCGCGGTCTGCCTCGGGAAGCGACTTGCGCCGCGCCTTGAAGTCCATCACAGCGACGGCGGCCATGCGGATCTCGTAGTGCGGGTCCGCCAGCAGCGCCTCGACGCTCGCCAGGTCAAGGTCGGTGTAGCGCTTCGCAACCGGGAAGATCTTGCCGATCGGCACGCCGAGGAATTGCGTTTCCGCGTCCCCATCCTGGAAAGAGCTTCGCACGTCTTCGATCTTTGCGGGATCGGCGATGGCTTCGAGGTCGGCGATGAGGGCGGCTGGGGTCAAGGTCACGCGAGAGCTCCGGGGGGGGCGAGCGGCGATGTGGCGGTACATCTCATGGGAGGACATAGCGGCGGATCTCAACGGTACCGTCCGCGAATTGCAAGGTTATGGCCTGGCTAATTGAAAGGCTGTGGCCAACCTGCATAGCTCAAGACTCATCGCTCCCCTACCAAACCGCCTCATCCACATCAACCCAGTCGCTGTACCACCAGTACCACAGCGGGGTCAGGCTGTACCACATGGCGCGGCGGATCGAGGCGCTGGCCACGCTGTCGGCGGTGCCGTACTGCCAGGCGAGTACAACGCGGTCGGCGCTGCCGGGGCGTGGGTCGGTGCCGATGCAGGTGGAGTTCTCGATCTGGGGGATGTAGCCCCACGTGTTGGGGGCGCCGCCTTCGAAGAGGTCGAGGATCTGGTCGACCTGCGTGTAGGCGAGGTCATACCAGGGCTCGAGGACGTCCGTGCGTTGGTCCGCATAGGCGGCCTGCTCGGCGGGGTCCGCGACCAACGGATCCAGCGGGTGACGGTTGGCGAAGAGGCGCATCATGCCGCCGTAGCCTTGGAGGATCTCGTTGTAGGCGCCGAAGCCGCCTTCGTCCATCAGGTAGGGGGCGGGGCCGGCGCTGTCCATGTCCCACAGGGCGCGCCACGGGATGCCGGCGCCTTCGCGGCAGCTGGCGGTGGCGGGGGCGATGAAGGCGGGGTCGATGGCCGCGTTGGGGCCGGGGTTGGGCTCGCGCCAGAGGTAGCGGAAGGCCAGGTCGGCGCCGGCGTCGTCCGGATCGGCGTAGAGCTGGACGCGGTCGACCGAGGGCGGGTCGGGCCACTTGCCGACCTCGAAGGCCGTGCAGCGCGGATCGGCCGGGTCGCCGGCTGGGCCGACGTCGGTGCAGCGGAAGTAGCTGGAGAGGGTGACCATCAGCCAGCTGTTGAACTCGTCGATGTTGTTGCGGTGGAAGTTGTCGTAGAGCGAAGGCGAGAGGCCGTCGGCGACCTTGTCGGAAAGGACGTAGCCGAGCAGCAGCGTGCCGTAGAGGGCGTTGGGGCCGGGCAGGTGGTTCTCCATGGAGCCGGGGAACTCTTGGCGGTCTTCGGTCCAGGTGTCGCCGTCGATGCCGACCAGGTCCATGTAGGTGGCCGTCTCGCCTAGGCTGAATTGGCCGTTCTGGGTCTCGTTGTCGTGTCGGCCGGCCGATAGGGTGCGAATGGGCTGGTCCGGGAAGCCGCTGCGCTTCCACTCCATGTCGTCGTCGTAGGGCTCGCCGCCGTGCCAACCGCTCACGCCGTAGCCCAGGCGGGTGGTGATCTCGTCGTAGACGCGGTTGCCCATGCTGCCGGAGGGTAAGTCCGGGTCGGCGTGATCCTCGAGGGCCTTGAGGATGCGGGCGCCGGCGCGGGCGCCGACGTGAGTCCACAGCCATTCCTCTGCGATCGAGCCAAGGTTGGTCGGGCCGCAGGTGTAGGGCGTGACGCCGGCAGCGCGGATGGTGCAGCCGGGGTCCTCCGCGTAGTACTGGCCGAAGGGCGACTTCGTGCCGTCGCGGCCTTCGCGGCGGGCGTGGGCCATGCAGGCGTCGTGGCCGGGCGAGCCGGCAGAGAAGCGGCTGTGGCACCACCACTCGCCGGGCAGGGCGTAGTCCGAGTCGAACCAGAGGCCGTCCCAACCGCCCGTGTCCAGCCCGGGCGGCCGTAGGCTGCGGATCAGCTCGCCGCCGTAGGTGAACTCGTGCGTGCCCGTCCATGCGGGGTCGGCCAGCGCCGCCGCGGTGTAGGTGGCCTCGCTGCCGAGGTCCGCGAAGCCGGCGGTGATCGGGCCCTCCGGCTGGGGCGCCATCCACTCCCAATAGCTGCGCTGGACGAGGGCGTTGAGCACCGAGATCGCGTCGCGGCGGTGATCGACGGCCAGCCAGTCGTTCTTGCGCTCGAGCAGCTGCAGCGTGCGCGCGTAGCCCAGAGCGAGGCCGCCTGCGGAGCGGGTGAGGTCGGCCTGGAAGGGCATCAGGTCGCGTGTGTCGCGGAACATGCGGGCGATGATGTCGCGTTGATGGCGCTCGTAGGCGATGGACATCTGGCGGTGGTAGATCTGGAAATCGCGGATGTTCGGCGCGTCGGAGGGGATGTAGCCACCGGCCTGCGGGGCGTCGAAGTCGGCGATGAAACCGTGATAGAGGGCGTAGTAGCCGGCCATATGGGCCACGGCCTCGTTCAAGTAGTAGCCCTGCGAGACGTCGAAGAGCGTCAGGCCGCCGTAGTAGGGCAGGCCGAAAGTGCGGGCCAGGCGCTTGCCGGCGCAGTCGAGGCGCGCGTCGGTCGTGGCCGCCGGGTGGCAGGCGGTGCCGGGGCCGCCGAAGTACTCCCAGAGCAGATCCGGGTCCTTGAGCGCCGGCGCCTTGTCGATCTCCCACTCCGGGGCGCGCAGGTAGTAAGGCAGCGAGCGCGGGTCCTGGGCTTCGTGGTCGTAGTCGAAGAAGCCGACGAGCACGTCGCGAACGCGCGTGGGCAGGTCACCCGCGGGCCATACGGGCGTAGGCGGCGGCGCCGCGAGCGCGGTGGCGGACACGGGCAGCGCATCGGCCGCGCCGGCGACGGCCAGCGCAAGGACCGCGGCGAGCGCAGCGCACGCGGCGCGCGGGAACGCGCGTCGGCGTCGCGAGCGCGCGGGGCCGGGGTTGCCGTCGACTCGTGACGCCTGAGGACCGGACGGGGTCGCCGTCGTGGTGTTCGATGAGGGGGTTGCCATGGGAATCCGCCTTCGAGTTCGTGGAACGCGCGCTGCGTGGGCCGGTGTCATGTCATGCGGAGCGGCGCGATGCGGGCCGCTTGCCGTGCGATCGGATGTCGATCGATCGTATAGGGAGCGATCGGGTGCGCGAAGGTAGGGGGCGGCCCGGCCGTCGGACGCTCGACGAACGGTCCGGTCCCGCGCTCACGTGCCTTGCTCGTCCCCCGAACGTTCGGTTCGAAAGGAGGATGGTTGGTGCCAGCATACCACGTCGAATCGTTGACTCGGCCGGGGCCGCTGGGTATCGTGACCAGCGTAGAGACGCCGCTCCCCCGCGATGGAAAGGCCGCGGCCGGTAGCATGCGCGTCGTGCGATCGCCGGCCGTTATGCACGCCGGTAACGTACGCGACCATCGACACCGCCGCAGCATCCATCGTGACATCGGGCGTCTCCCAAACGTCCTTTGGCGTGTCCCTGGCTTTGGCCGACACGAGAGGCCCCGTGTCTGAGCCGCTGTTCTAGGGGCCGTCCGGCCGCGCAACCCGACCGCGGACGTCACGCGCGTATGGAACCAACCGTACACCCTGCAGGCCGTACGTAACGGGCCTTACGCAACAGGACGTAAGCAACTAGACGCATCAAGCCCACCGATCGGTACTGCTGCAAGGAGCTTCCCCCACATGACTTTCGATCGCAACGCGAACATTCCCGCTCGTCCGCCCTCGCGCCCCACCGCCCACGTACTAGCGCTATTCGTGCTCGTGCTCGGTGGCGTCGGGTTGGCCGCGCTGCCCGGCGCGGCGCCTGCCGCACGGGCGCAGAGCGCGAACCTGCTCTATCTGCCCGACCTGCACTCCAGCGGCTACACGACTTCGCCGCTGCCGGCCGCCTTGCTCGGCGCGCTGGATACTCCGCTGGACCTGCGCGCCGCGGGCGTCGACCGCGCGGCGCGGGTCGCGGGCATCGAGGGTTTCGGCTACAGCGTGGTCGAGGTGACGAACCCCAACGCCTTCGAGACCCAGGTCACCGCGCGTTTGGACAAGCGCGGCCGTAATCCGCAAACCGAGACCTTTGGCCTGGACGCCGGCATGTCGCAGATCCTGCGGCTCGGCGCGCTGCGCCGTATCGACGACGGCTTCTGGAACGGAACGCTCGACGCACGAGATCCCGTCGGCGCCGTCGTGCGCTCTGATTGGCGCAGCCGCGGCGACGGTCCGAGTGGTGGCACGATCATCTACGAGGCGCTCACGCCGAGCCGGCGATTCCTGGTGCCGATGCTCGTGCGCGGGGTCGATGGGCTCTACGGTGAGTACCACATCATGAACGCCGACGAGGAGGGCGGAGCGCGCACCAACAACGTGCGCTTCCAGTTCTTCAACGCGGATGACGGCGGGATCGAGTCCGAATGGGAGGACGTCGTCGAGAAGGGCGGGGTCGTCAACGTCGACTCGCTCGAGTTCGGCACGTCGCTGACGCGGCTGCCATCCAACCTTCCGGGCGGTGACTTCGTCGGTGGCTTCCATGTGCAGGCCCAATACCCGATCGTGATGATCATGAAGCACAACGAGGCCTTCGAAGGCGGCGTCGGCGCCGCTGCGGTGCGCGACTGGGATGCTGCCGTGACCGAGCAGTACCTGCCGGTTGTCCGCTCCAACTATTTGGGCGACACGTTGATCGGCCTGATCAACCGCGAAAACTCCCCCGTCGACGTCGAGTTGCGCTACCAGGGTGCGCCGGACAGCCCGAACCATGCCGGCAAGGAGGTCACGCAGCGCATCACGATGGCGCCGCGTAGTTCGGCGGCGATCGATCTCGGTGCGCGCGGCCACGGCACGGTGGCGGCGCCGGCGATCACGCGCGGTTCGCGGCCCAACAGTGGTTTCGTCGGCAGCGCCCGCATCGCCTCATCGGGGCGCGTGCAGGGTTCGGTCCTGGAGAGCAGCCGCTGGATGACCATGACCCGCACCGCGGCCGCGTGGAATCCGTTCACGCCCGAGGACCTGGGCGAGACCTTCGTGGTGCCCGCGGCGCGTCATATGTCCGGCAAGCGCGTTACGCAGTTCGCGATCCACAACCCAGGTGATGCGCCGTTGAACGCCGGCATCTCCTACGTCGCCATCGAGGGTCAGGTGGGCACGCAGGCCGGGCAAGTGATGGTGCCGCCCGGCGAGACACGCATGCTTGCCACGGACGGCAAGGTGGACTTCATCGCGCGCGCCACGATCGCGTCGGACGGACCCGTGGCCGTGCTCGTCTACGACACGCCCTTCGCCACGCTGGCCGACTTCGACAATCGTGACAACCTGCTCGACATGTCGGCCTACCGCCCGATCCGCATCGGCGAGGGCGACCTCGTCACTCCGCGCCCGCCGCCGACCATCCGCCCGACGGTCACGTCGACGCCCACCGAGGCGCCCCCCGGCGAAACCCCGGATCCCACGGCGACGGCTACGGAGTCACCGGATGGAACGCCGATAGGCTGGGCCTACATGCCGTGGTCCTATCGATCGCGCTAGGGGCGCGATGCGTTGTGGTCAAGGGACCGCAGCGTGCGCCGGTCATCGCGGCGCGTGTTCGAGAGACCGGTTGAAACGGGTTCGACATGACCCTTGATCCCAAACCATGGGCGCAGGGAAGCACGGCGGCGACTGTGAAGCAATTGGCCGATGCCGATGCCCATGCCGATGCCGAAGCCGAGGTCCGTGTGCGTCCGAACGATCGTTCCAGTACGCACACGGGGCCGAACGGACATCGTAGTCGCAACGACGAGGGCCAACCTGCGGTACGCATGTAACAAACACGAGGGCGCGAGATCATCGATCTCGCGCCCTCTTTGCCATGTCCGTCGCCATCGAGCGTCCTGGATGACGTTGCCCTCAATGGGGGGGTGCTGCTGGTGCTGCTTCCGGTCTTAGTACTTGCCGGGGATGGTCAGGCACTGGCCGGCGCGGATGTGGTTCGGGTTGTACAGGCCGTTCATCTTGGCGATCGCCCACGACGTGGTGCCGTGGCGCCAGGCGATGCTCGACAACGTGTCGCCGTAGCGCACGCAGTACTTGCCACCGTGCATCTTGCCGTAGTGCATCTTCGGTGCGGGAGCCTTGTAGTGCGGCGCCTTGTACACCGGGGCCGGTGCCTTGTACTTGGGCATCGGCGCGTAGCTGTGCTTCATGCCCGCGGGGATGCGCAGGCACTGACCGGCACGTACGTAGTTCGGGTTGTACAGGCCGTTGGCCGCCGCAATGGCGTGAGCCGTCGTGCCGTAGGCATAGGCGACGCCGTACAGCGTTTCGCCGTACTTCATGCAATGGACGTTGCCGCCATGGCCGCCGTAGCCCGGAGTACCGTAGGTAGCGTGCGCGGTCGTGCTCGGCTGGGCCAGGAGCACGAAAGCGAGAGCGGTTGCTGCGAAAACGGAGAGCAGAGAGCGCATGGGTTTTCCTCCAACGGTTGGCGCTGTAGAGCCGGGGCTAGCGCCGCCGGTTACTGCTGCATTAAGTGGGTTCGATGCAAGGATACGCCAGCGAGGACGCCGAGCGCCACCGTTAGATGTTATGATTCTATTAATTGAGCCTTGATTTCCGCCAATTTCTAGACGCTTGTCACCACGGTCCACGGCTGGCGCCAAAATCGTCGGCATCGCCGGGTCGCAAGCGGGGTGGCGGGGCAGCGCCGGGCAGGTAGCGTTGTCCGCCGGCGGCCAGCAAGAGCTCCGCCAAGGTCGATCCTACCGACTCGGCTTCGCGGAACGGACCCTGCCAGCGCAGCCGGCTCAGCTCGCCGCTTGCGGGATCGCCCACGAAGCCGTGGACGAAGAGGGTCTCGCCGTCGGTGACCGCGTAGACGCCGATGGCGGCCCGCGTGTCCGCGCCGAGGCGGATCATGCACGCCCGCTCGGCGTGGAGCGCGAAGGCGGACCTTTCGTCGTGCAGCGGGGCGAGCAGGCCGGCGGTCGCGTCATCGTCGGCGCGCACCTCGAGCGCGAGACCGCCCTGGCCCGCACCCGGCAGCATCTGCCGCGTGCCGATGTGCTCACGCAGGCGCTCGCCCAGACCCAAGGCCTTGAGGTCCGCAGCGGCCAGAATCAGAGCGTCGACCTCTCCGCTGTCCATGGCCGTCAGGCGATCGGCGATATCGGAGGGTACGATGCGCGGCACGAGGTCCGCCCGGCGCCGCGCCAGCTGCGTGACGCGCCGCGGATGCGTGACGCCGACGGTGGAACCCTCCGGCAGGTACGCGAAGGACGACGCCTCGCGGGCTACGAGGACTTCGCGCGGATCGTCGCGCGCGGGGACGGCCGCGAGGCGGATGCGTGAGCCGTCCGCGGACGGCGACACGAGCGAGAGCGCGGACGCGGCATGGACGGCGACGTCGGCCGTGCGCTCGACGAGCGCGTTGCGCAGCGCCGCGACAGCGGCCGCGGCGGACGTCGGCCCGGGGTCGTCCGATCCGTAGGCGCGCCCCATGCCGTGCGTAGCGCCATCTGCCACCGAGACGAGCTCGACTCGCAGTTCCGGGTGGGCCGCGCGAAGTGCGTCTGCGATACGCGCCGCGTGCGCCGCCGCGAGGCGGTTCGCGGCGCTCGCCAGCCGCAGCGGGGGCGCCACCGCTACGGCGCCGTCGCCTCGGCCGAAGGCGTCCCGTCCGCGCCCGTCTGGGCACCGGGGGTCGGCGCAACGGGCACGATGTTGAGGAAGCGTTCGCGCAGCAGGGTCCACGGGCCGGGGAAGTGGCGCAGGATCCACTGCGGCACGCCGTCCACGAAGACCTCGTCGTCGTAGACGAAGTTCTCGTCCATGGCCATGCGGATCACGTCGCCGCTGTCCATCCGTCGCGCGACGCGCACAAGCGACAAGATCTCGACGGCCGACATGTCCGTGTCGACCGTGTCACGCAGGGCGGGGATGAGGCGGTGCAGGTCCAGGACCGTGCCCACACTCGTCGCACGCGCGCGTAAGGCCTCGAGCACTTGGGTCTGGCGGCGGGAGCGATCGAAGTCGCTCGTGGAATAGCGCGAGCGGGCGTACTGCAGGGCCTGTTCACCGTTCATCTCTTGCTCGCCCGGCGGGAACTCGACGGTCATCATTCCGCACGCGCCGTCCGGATAGCGGGTGTCGAGCAAGCCGACGGTTGGGTCCTCCGGATCGGCGGGCACGTCGATGGTGAGCGGGCCGACGGCGTCGATGATGCGCTTGAAGCCCTCGAAGTCGATGCGCGCATAGCGGTGCACCGGGATGCCGAGGTTGTCGCGCACCACCTTCTTGACCATGCCCGGCCCCGCACCCGGCTCGAACTCGGTGAGATCGCCGAGATAGTGGGCCATCGCAAGCTTCTTGCCGTCCGAGTAGCCGTCGATGTGCACGAAGAGATCGCGCGGCAGGCTCAGCATCGCGGCGCGCGCAAGCTCAGGGTTGACGCGCACGAGGATGATCGTGTCGGCGCGGCGGTAGGGATCGTCGCCGGCGGCGCAGGTGTCGTGGTCGAGGCCTAGCAGGGCGATGGTCAACGGACCGTGCTGGTTCCAGACGTCGAGGCGCACATCGTCGAGGTCGAGGGTCGAGACCTCGCCGACGACCGCGCCATCTGGCCCGCCTTCATACAAGGGGCCGGTCTGCATGCGCGCGACGGGCCGAACGTCCGCTTGGGCCGCGCGGCCATCGCGCACCAACAGCACCGCGTAGCCCATGAGGACGGCCACGACCACGGTTTCGACGGCCAGGATCGCAAAGACCCCTGCGAAGAGGGCGCCGAGCAGCCACGTCGACCAAAGCGGGCGATCGGCGCGCGGGCGCGGTGATTCGGGGGGCAGGGGGATCGGGAGGGTCGAGGTCATGAACGGGTTGCCGGCACTCCATCCGATGCGAGGCGAACCCTCGCGCAAATGGCCCCCGCGTAGGGGGCCGCAGCGCGGATTATAGCAT
>JAJCYU010000355.1 GCA_029262755.1 Anaerolineae bacterium | reverse complement strand
ACGGCGAAGGCTGAGGGGCAGGCGAGGTTCTCCCGTATCGTTTTGAAGATTGGTTCGTCATAGGCTTTAGATTGGATTCGCTCTTGTTTGCGGTGCCCTCGGGCAGGGAGGCACAACATGGTTAGTAGCATGTTCCTTTTTGGAATCGCGCTTACCCTGGTGTGGTGTGAGCGGTGCGGCCGAGGCTGAAACGGCCCCGCTTGACACCCTCGAACAGAGCGAGTTCCTCTCCTCCTCCATTGCGCCGTCGCCGGGCCTCCAAGCCCGGCGACGTGCCATTTCGGGGTGCGTGCGTTGCTTCCGGAGAGACCATTCGACTCCCAAGGCCCGGGAGAGTCGCAATGCGAACGAGCGTCGATCGCGAAGGACCGACGGTGCGTCTGTCGCGGCGTGGGTGTGAAAGTGCCCAATGTGCTCCTACTGCGCCCCCAATGGTCTCTCCCTTACGGACCAATATCCGAGTAGCCGGAACCAATTTGCAAGTCGGCCGTACCCTTTTGCAGACCAGCGCGTCCTATCCAGTAGTTGAAACGCACTTGGACCCCATCTTGGAGGCTTGATCATGAGTACCGGAATCTTGATTCTCAGCGTGATGTTGCTCTTGGCTTGGTGTGAAACCCTCGGTCTTTCGCGCGGTTGAGGCCGATGACACGGGCAAGACCCGACTCTTGGCCACGACACAGAGCAATCACCCAATCAACCTAGACCGGCGTCGAATCTTCGGCGCCGGTCTTTCGTTAAGGCTCGGCCAACACAACGATGACCGAAGCAAGGGTGCCCCGGCATCCGAAGCCGACGCCCGGCCCCCGGCCGCCTTGCCACGAGTGATGGCCGGCGATACGATCGCGCGATGCGAAGCTACACGGAGTCCTTGGGCGACGGCGTCGCGACCGGTTTTGCGCTCGCGGTAGCGCTCACCTCCTTCGGCTGGATGCGCGGAACGCCGCCGGCCGAGACGGGTGGCCGAATATTCTTGGTGGGGCTGGGCGTGGTGTGTATCGCCGCCATCATCCGCGTGAGTGACGCTGCGGACCCACCAGGGCTTGTCGGCGTGTTCCTGCGCCGCACGCAAGGCGATCGCGTCGAGCGTCTCGGCGCATTTCGCTGGATCGACCGTCTCGTACCCTTCGACAGCCCGTGGTTTATCGCCGGGCTCACGCTGCTCGCGTCGGCCTTCTATCCGCCCTTTCTCGGCTTGTAGCTCACGCCGTTGGGTTGCCGAGCCCGGATTTAGCCGGAAGCGAGCACGGGCAATTGCAGCGTCAGGATGAGCGCGTCTTCGCCGGTATCCTGGTAATACCCTGCGCGCCGACCGACAAGGCTGAGGCCCAGGCCTCGATACAAGCGCAAGGCGGCCGTGTTGCCCTCCCGGACTTCGAGTGTGACCAGCACCATGTTGCGCCGCCGAGCCTCGGCGATCAGGGCCGCCACCAACGCCCGCGCGGTGCCTCTCCGACGGTGCGCAGGGTAGACCGCAATCGCGGAGATGTGCGCTTCGTCCACCAGCCACCAGGTCGAAAGGTATCCGATCACCGTTGCGCCGTGCTCATCGGCGGATCGGGTGGTCGAGCGAGCGGGAGCAAGTAGGGACACCTCCACCGGCGATTCCTCGCTCGCTTCGTTTGTCGTGCTTGCCATGGTTTCCGCAACCCAATACTGGGTCAGCGGATTTTCCACCAGCTCACGGCGAAGATAGGCCTCGGGCAGGGGGCTCGGAAAGCAGCGTGCATGCAGTGCAACGACCGCGTCGAGATCGTCGGCTGTCGCTGAGCGCACGCGGCAGGACGCGGCAGATTCAGCTGGCGGCGTAGCGCGTTGACCCGACGTCACGGCGCGCCGCCGGGGTAGATTGGTTCGACGGTGGCGGGATCGCCTCCGTCGCCGTTGGCCACCGCAACCCGCCCGAGCGTGGCAAGCCATGCAGCGCGGCGCACGGCGAGCGGCGGCGCAACCACACGTGCGCCCGCTTCCGCGAGCCGCTGAGCGTCGTCGGCGCCGAGCTCTCCGGCCACCCAGTCGCCGGGAGCAACCAAACCGGCCAACGCGGGAACGGTGCTGACGGTCAGCGTAGACGGGTCGGGCCAAGCGTCATGGCTGGGGCCGACCGGCGGGTAGGCGGCGGCGACCACGCGGCCGCGTCCTGCCTGGAGTACGGACCACAAGGTCGTGGTTCGCGACGACCAGGGTGGCGAAAGCGGGGCGGCAAGCGCGTGCAGCGTGGGCACGCCGACGAGCTTCGCGTCCGCGGCGAGAGCCAAGCCCTTGGCCAGCGACAGGCCGATTCGAAGCCCAGTGTAGGAACCGGGCCCTACCGCGACCGCGATACCGCGCAGGGCCGTCGCGGGCAGCTCGTTTTCGGTGAGCATCGCTTGGACACGTGGGCCTAGCTCGCGTGTGTGGTTGCGTCGACTGCGCCAATTCTGTTCCGCGAGGATCGAGTGGCCGTTGCATAGCGCCACGGACGCTTCCGCACTCGCGGTATCGATGGCGAGCCAAAGATCGGAATCGCTGATCATGCCCGGCGCCCCGTGCCGGCATCCGCAATCGCTCGTCTGGACGCGCCGGACGCGGCTGTTGCGCCTCCGGCGGCCGCCCCGCTTGGTTCGTGCTCCGCAAGTAGCCGCTGCGCTGCAATCTGTGCGCAAACCCGGCGGCCTCTTTCGCTCAGGGCGATGAGGCGGATCATTCGTGGTTCCGACGCCTCGAATTCAACGTCACCGTTGTGAGATTCGGATGACTTCGATTCGTCGTCCGTCGAAGGCGCAGGTTGATCGGTCTCTCGCTCCGTGCCCGGGACAGGCAGGATCTCGAACCGAAGATCGAGCTGCAGCGCAGCACCGGCTCGATCGGGCCACTCGACGAGCACCAACGCGCCCTCATCGGCCGTCTCGTCTAGTGCCAAGTGCTCCACGTCGGCGGGTCCGAGCCGGTACAGGTCGGCGTGCACAAGCCGGCTGGGCGCACTCGTCCGCTGCGGATTTTCCGGCGTGGGTAGCCCGGGCTCGGCCGCGCCTTGAGACGTGACCGCTTGCAATGGGGCGACACCACCTACCCGGACCGTAGCCGGATTGTCTTCACCGATCGGATCCGGTGCGACGCCGCGGCTGTTTGGATGGGCCCCTCCGACGACACCGTACTCGCGGACCAGCACATACGTGGGGCTTTGCACAGGTCCCGCCACGCCGAGGCCCTCCGCCACGCCTTGGACGAACGTGGTCTTGCCTGCGCCGAGAGGCCCGCTCAGCCCAACGAGCAATCCGGCGGGCAACGCAGCGGCAACGCGGCGGCCCGCGGCGCGGGTCTGTGCGGCATCAGCAAAGGTCGCGAAGAGAGCTTCCATGGCCGAGAGTATAGGCCAACTTAACAAGAAACGAACGACTCGTGCATCGACCCAGTGCGTGTGCTACCCTAGCGCGAGCCCGGATGTACGCCGGGCCGGGACGACACCGCCGTCGTCCTTCCCGGCCGGAGGCCCGATGAAGGTGCTCGTCCTCTCGGACATCCACGCCAACTTGGAAGCACTCGACGCCGTGCTCGAAGACGCGGGCGCTTGCGACGAGACGTGGTTCCTCGGCGACGCCGTCGGCTACGGTCCGGATCCCGAAGCCTGTGTCGACCGTCTGCTCGAGTTGGCGCCGCGCCATTGGTTGGCCGGCAACCATGATTGGGCGGCATTGGGTCGGCTGGACGTCTCCGACTTCAATCCGGACGCGCGTCGCGCCGCGGACTGGACCGGCGAGCGCTTGCTCGGCGCGCGGCGCGAAGTGCTCCTCGCCTGTGAGCCCCGGGCCGACATCCCCACCTTGGGCATTACGCTCGTGCACGGTAGCCCCCGTCACCCTGTTTGGGAGTACATCCTCAACGCACAAGTGGCGCACGAGAGCTTCGACGCCTTTGCGACCGCGATCTGTCTCTTCGGCCACACCCACGTGCCCGCTCTCTACGAGCAGGGACTCGACGGCACCCTGCGCTTACCCGTTGCACCGGATGAGGGGCAGTGTCCCGAAGAAGACGCGCGTTGGTTGGTCAATCCCGGTGGGGTTGGTCAGCCGCGCGATGGCGATCCCCGCGCAAGCTACATGCTGCTCGACACCGCGACTCGCACCTTCACGTTGCGGCGCGTGACCTACGATATCGAGCGTACACAGGCCAAGATCCTCGACGCCGGGCTGCCGCCGCGACTCGCCGCACGCCTCACGTACGGCTGGTAGCCGGCGTAGCGGGCTGTGACTCGTTGGGGTTCGCCCGGTTTGTAGGGCGAAGCCGGATCCATCGCGATGCTAGATTCCTTCAGCAACCGAGCGGGCGGACCTTCCGAGGCTCAGCCGCCGAGGTAGGCCTCGATGACCTCGGGGTTGGTTCGCAGCTCGGCTGCGGGGCCCTCCAAGCGGATCGCGCCCGTCTCAAGCACGTAGCCGCGGTCGGCGACGTCGAGGGCGGCCAGCGCGTTCTGCTCGACGAGCAGGATCGTCACCCCCTGGTCGCCGTTTAGGCGCCGGATGATGTCGAAGATCTCCTCGACCAGAATCGGTGCAAGGCCCATCGACGGCTCGTCGAGGAGCAAGACGCGCGGCTTGCCCATAAGGCCGCGCCCGATGGCCAGCATCTGCTGCTCGCCGCCGGAGAGCGTGCCCCCGGCCTGGCGTCTGCGTTCACGCAAGCGCGGAAAGGTCTCGTAGACCATCTCCATATCGGCCGCGACCCCCGCCTTATCGTCACGGGTGATAGCACCGGCGGCCAGATTGTCACGCACGGAAAGCCGGGCGAAGATGCGACGGCCTTCGGGTACGTGCACGATTCCGCGCCGCACGATTTCGTGGGCCGGTTCACGCAGGAGGTCGGTGCCTTCGAGGTGGACCGCGCCTTCTCGTGGGCGAAGAAGACCGCTGATCGTCTTGAGTGTCGTGCTCTTGCCTGCGCCGTTGGCGCCGATCAACGTGACGATCTCGCCTGCCTCGACGGCGAGAGATATGCCCTTCAACGCGTGTATGTTCCCGTAGTAGGTATGGACGCCGGCCACTTCGAGCAGGCTCATGCGCTGCCTCCGCCTTCGTCCACCGGATCCGGTTGCGAGCCGGCGCTCGACGTGGGTTCGGGACCGGGCGGCGTGCCGCTATCGGACGCCGTGTCGGCCGCCGCATCGGCATCCGCATCGGACGTCGCGTCGTGCGCGGCTCCGGGCGCCGCCGCCGCTGTTCGCACATCGAGGGCCTCGGCCGCGCCTCGCCCCAGGTACGCTTCGATGACGCGTGGGTTGGCGAGAATCTCCGACGGCTTGCCCTCGGCGATCTTTTGGCCGAAGTCGACCACGGTGATCAACTCGGAGATCTCCATGACCAGCTTCATGTCATGTTCGATGAGCAAGATCGTGATATCGAGATCATCGCGTAGTCGGCGAATGAATCGGATCATCGATGCCGTCTCGCCCGTGTTCATGCCGGCGGTCGGTTCGTCCAGCAAGAGCAGTTTGGGGTCCGTGGCCAGAGCGCGGGCGATCTCGAGCCTCCGCTGATCGCCGTAGGGCAGGTTGCTGGCCAGCCCGTCGCCCTTACCGCCCAGACCGACGACCTCCAGGAGACGCAACGCCTCTTCGGTCGCCCACCGTTCTTCCTTGCGCGTGGCAGGGCTGGAGAAGAGCACGCCGAGCAGCGAAGACTCTAGCCGCGCATGCAATCCGACCATCACGTTTTCGACGGCTGTCAGCTCCGGGAACAGGCGAATGTTCTGGTAGGTGCGTGCAACGCCCAAGCGCGTGATCTCGTCGGTGCGCAAGAACTCGAGATGGTGCGAGCCGCCCAACAAGATCTCGCCTTCTTCCGGATGGTAGAAACCTGTGATGCAGTTGAACAGCGTCGTCTTGCCGGCCCCGTTGGGACCGATCACGCTGTGGATCGAGCCCGCAGGAATCTGGAGATCGAGTGCGTTGACCGCAACGAGGCCGCCGAAGCGCTTCGTGATTCCACGACAATCCAGCAATAGATCGCTCATGGCAGCACCGTCGCGTCCGACTCGCGCTGAAGCTCGCGCTGGACGATGGCGGCCGGCCACAAGCCTTCCGGCCGTTTCAACATCATCACCACGAGTACCGCACCGTAGAGCAGCAGGCGAAAGTCCTCAAACTCACGCAGCAACTCCGGCAAACCAACGATGGCCAACGCGCCGACGAAAACGCCGGGGATGCTTCCCATCCCGCCTACGATGATCAGTACAAGCACGTTGATGGAGACGAGCAAGCCGAAGGAACTCGGGTAGATCGAGCCCAATTTGGCGGCGAAGAGCGCGCCTCCGATACCGGCAAACACGGCCCCCGTGGCGAAGGCGAGCAGCTTCGTGCTCACCAAGTTGATGCCCATGGCCTCCGCGATGTTTTCGTCCTCACGCAAGGCCATCCAGGCGCGGCCGAAGCGCGAGTGGCGCAGCCGCCACGAGACGTAGGCGGCCGCGATCACGGCGAACAAGATGGGAAAGTAGATCTCTTGCTGAATGCCGGGGTTCAGGCGCCCGATGAGCGCCTCGGATGGATTGCCGGCAAAGGGCATGGGGATTTCGGGGAGGTCGAAGGGCTTGGGAATCAACGTTATGCCTTGGGCACCGCCCATGAACGGCTTGAGCGCGTCGCTGATGGCCAAGATGCGGATGATTTCGCCGAAGCCGAGCGTGATGATGGCCAGGTAGTCGCCATGGGTCTTCAGGACGGGAACACCCAAGATCACGCCGGCGACGATCGTAAACAGCACGACGAGCGGAAGTGCTTGCCACAGCGACCACCCGAACTGCAGCCCTACATCCGGGTCCGTCGTGGTCAAGATGCCGACCGTGTACGCGCCGATGGCGAAGAAGGCCACGTAGCCCAGGTCCAGCAACCCGGCGAAGCCGACCACGATGTTGAGCCCAAGACCCATCAAGATGTAGATACCGACCAGATCCATCACGTCCGCGGGCACTTTACCGAAGCCGAAGGGGAACCAGATCAAGAGCAGCGCGATGCCCCCCAGCCCCAGCCAGCGCATCGTTCGTTCCCGCGCGGACGGCGGCGCGTCGCCGTAGTCACCAGCGGCGTCGGCATCGCCGCGACGTCGCTCGCGTGCGGCGCGAATCCCCGGGGCCACGAGATGCAGGCCGGACGCCGCCGCCAGCAAGAGCGCCGCGCCGAGCGGTTCCATGCCCTCCCGGGTATACAGGGCGTCGTAAAGCCCAGACAACCAGGCCGTCCGCTCGACGAAATCGATCTTCTGCAACAGGTCCTGGATCGTGCCCATGACCAACACCGTCAACACGCCGACGCCCAACGCCTTGCGATGCGCAGGGGGCATAAGGTGAACCGCGGCGCCGACGACGCCGGCCAACACGCACATCAGAATCGTAGCGAGAAAGGCGTCCACCCCGCTCGGGGTGCCGCGCTCGACCAGCCCCCATGAGAGCAGGGCATAGAGCTGCGGCCGCGCCTTGTCGAAGACTTCGGCTAGATCGAAGCGCGTACCCAGGAGAACGAGCAGCGCCGGCATCGCTCCGGCCACCGCGCCGGTGATCCCTCCGGCCAAAAGCGCGGGACCGGCGGGCGGGCGATCCTCGCCGTGGTCCAGCAGCTCACGTGCAGCGGCGAAGCCGGAAAGCAATACGGCGCCGATCCACGCAACCTGCCCGAGATCGAGCAGCTGAATGGGCAGGCCGGCCCCGAGGGGACCGAGCAATTCATGGACGATCGAGCGCTTTGCGAAGGCTTCGACCATCCCGACCAGGGAGACCAGCAACACGACAGCCCCGCCGATCAACCCTCGTCGCAGCCCCACCCGCGCGGCGCCGCGCTCCAGGAGCGCGCTCACGCCCGCTTGCTCACGCGCTCACCGAGGATGCCCGTCGGACGGAAGATCAGCACCAAGACGAGCATCGTGAACGCGATCGCGTCCTTTAGCTGATTGGGCGACGGGATGCCGAGGCCCTCCAAGAACAAGAAGGGACCGATCGATTCGGCGATGCCCAAGAACAGACCGCCGAGCATGGCACCCGGAATGTTGCCGATTCCGCCGAGCACCGCGGCCGTGAATGCTTTCAGGCCGGGGATGAAGCCCATGAAGAACTGGGTTTGGCGGAAGAGCAACGCATAGAGCACGCCCGCGGCGCCGGCGAGCGCGCCACCGACGGCAAACGTCGTTGCGATCGTACGGTCGACATCGATGCCCATCAAAGCCGCGGCCTGCCGGTCTTCCGCGACGGCGCGCATGGCCATACCCGTGCGGGTGCCTTGCACGAAGGCTACAAGTGCAAGCATGAGCACGAACGCGCTCCCGATGACCACGACCTCGTCCATGGCGATGGAATAGCCGCCGCCGAAGGTGAGCTCGCGGTTGAGCACGGAAACGTCCGGGTAGGGGCGGATCCCCGAGCCGTAGAGGCCGCGCAACGTGTATTGCAGGAAGAAGCTGGCGCCGATCGCGGTGATCAAGGGGATCAGGCGCGGGGCGCCACGAAGCGGCCGGTAGGCGACCCGTTCGAGCACGACGGCCACGATCGAGGAGATGAGAGCGGAGAAGACGATCAATAGCACGATCGTGCCGAGCACCCGGGCCCCGGCGGCGGAACCCAAACGGTCGGCCGTGAGCCAGCCCTTGCCCGATAACCACGTGGCCAAGTAGAACGTGGTCATGGCGCCCGCGGTGAAGATCTCGCCATGGGCGAAGTTGATCATGCGCAGGATGCCGTACACGAGCGTATAGCCCAGAGCGATCAGCGCGTAGATGCTGCCCTGGGTTAGGCCGGCCACCAGGAAGCTGAACCAATCCGTGCCATCGTAGCGGCCGGATCGGAGCGTCTCGTAAGAGCCGTATAGCACGACCGCGATCACGGACGCACCGACGATGCCCATGATCACATCGGTCGGATGCAGCCGACGGAGCCGGCGCGACCACGGCATCAGCAACTCCCAAGGGCGGTGCGCGCGGCGCGCGCTGCGATTGAATCGCCGTACTATCGGGAGGGGCAGCGGCCTTGTCAAGGAGCGACAAACCACCGGGTTGCCGTGCCTCGGATCGGCCGAAGCCGTGTCGCCGGATGGAATGCGTCCCGTGGACCCCGGGTCGGGTCGGGAACCGGACACGACCCCGCGGTCGGAAGAGGCGGCGAACGAGCAAGGGGCGAAGCCTTGCGGCTCCGCCCCTCATGCTGGGTTCAACGGCGCGGCGGCGGCAGTTGCCGCTCACGCGCGAATGCTACGGCTGGTACACCGTTCCCGGCGGCCAGGTGCCTTCCGGATCCGCGGCGACGTCCGCCGTGATCTCGAAGACCGCGAGGGCCTCGCCCGTCGCGCAGTCGCCCTGCTCGTCGCAGGTCAAGCTGCCCGTCAGACCTTCATAGCTCGTGGTGGCGTACAGCGCATCGCGCAGCGCCTGACGACCGATCACAAGCCCACCGTCCTCGGTCACGGCCGCGGCGGCGACCGCCGCGTTGAGCAACATCATCGTGGCATCGTAGGCATGCGCGTGGAAGCCCGAGAGCGGGCCGCGGCCGTACTTGTCCTCCAGTGCGAGGAGGAAATCGTCGTACAGGTCGCTGTCGCCCACGAAGGGGCCCGACAGGAACATGCCCGTTGCGGCTTCACCCGCGGCATCGACGAAGTCGGCCGAGAAGAGGCCGTCCGCGCCCATGAGCGTCACGTCTTCAAGACCGGCCGTGTCGCGCGCCTGCGCCGTCACGAAGCCGCCCTCGGCGGTGAAGATCGGGTAGTAGATGACGTCCGGCTCCGTGGCCGCGATCGCGGTCAACACCGGCGCCATGTCCGTGTCGTTGACGTTCACGGCTTCCTGCGCCGTGATCTCGCCGCCCAGTTCTTGGAAGCGCAGCGCGAAAACGTTCTGCAGTTCCTCGGCGTAGGGGCTACCGTCGTGGATCGTCGCGGCCTTGCGCAGACCCTGCTCCGTGTAGGCGAAATCGGCTGCTACGCGACCCTGGAACAGGTCGTTGTGAGCCGTGCGGAGGTAGCATCCGAAGCTCGCCGGGCGATCCGACGCGGTCAGCTTGGGCGCCGTGTTCGACGGGGAGATCATGACCATGCCCGCGTCGCAGACGATCGGAATGGCCGGCTCCGCGGCGCCGGAGCAGTTGGTCCCGATCACGCCGACGAGGTTTTCGTCAGCCGCAAGGCGGGTCGCGGCCGTCTGGCCGCCCTCCGGGCTGCACTGCGAATCCTCTGCGGTCAGCACGACCTGGTGACCGAGCAGGTCGCCGATCGTGTCGATGGCCAGCTCTACGCCATCGCGCGAGTCGACACCGAGCGACTCGTTCGGGCCCGAGAGCACAAACATCGCCCCGATCTCGATCGGGTCATCCGGCCCGAGCTCGATCACGCCCAGCGAGTCGGCCATGACATCTTCGACCGACATACCGCCGGCCATGTCCTCGTCCATCTCTTCGCCATCGACGTCTTCGACATCGCCCTCGGCCACGTCGTCGTCCTCGTCCGCATCCTCGTCGTCCATCTCGCCGTCGTCGGCGTTCGTGGAATCGTCGACCTGCTCGACGTCCGATCCCGTGTCCTCGGGCTCGTCGTCCGAGCTACAAGCCACCACGACGCCGCCAAGCAGGACGATCGCCATCAACAGGCTAAGCCATCGAATACTGCGCATTGGTACTCTCCTCACTGTGGGGAAACGTGGGCCGACCCGAAGCCGGCCCATCGCCCGCATTCGCTCGCGGGGCGCGCGGCGACGGCGCCGGTTCGCCCGACGTGTCGTCACCGCAACATCGTGATTATACCGAGCGCCGCGGCCCGCTGTCTAGGGTTAGCCGTGATCGCACCGGAAGATCGCTGCGAAAAAGGCCATGGCCCGACCGGGATGCGCACACGGGAAGCGTAGAGGCGCTCCCGATCGATTGTGGGGCGAGCAGCACCCGTTTCCATCCGGCCCGAGCCTAGGTCGCGCCGTCGAGATCCGCACGTGCATCGCGGACCGACTGACGCACCTCGGACACGCGAACCCGTTCGACGAGGAGCCAGGCGTAGATCGCCGTGTACGCCGCCAACGACAACATGAGCGCCCATAAGAAGGGATCGTCCGCCGCGGCTTGATCAGGTCGGCTAATGATCGGATCCGGATGAAAGGTTCGAAACAAAAGCGTCGCGAAGTGGTTCAGCACGGCCGCGGGCAGACCGGCGATCGCAACGACGGCGGTGACGGCCGCTCTCGCCTCGCCGTCCAAGGCGCGTCGGAGGATCAGGTAGCCGACGTAAAGAAACCAGAGGATGAGGGTCAGGTTGAGCCGCGAATCGTCCCAGCGCCACCACCAACCGTTCACGCTTCGAGCCCAAATGCTGCCCGTCAGCAAGGTGATCGAGGTCAACACAACGCCCCACTCCGCGGACGCAGCAGCCAGCCGATCCCATCGAACGTCGCGGCGCACCAAAAAGAGCACTGCACCCACCATCGTAACCGCGTAGGAGAGGTACGCGACCCACGCAGCCCCGACGTGCACGAAGAGGATGCGAATGCGTTCGCCCATGACGCGCTCCTCCGGCGTCCGCACGAACACGACGTACAACGAAACAACGACCAGCCCGAGGCTGAGCGCAGCGAGTGCACGGGATAGGCGGCGCAGATCCATGGCAGGGCTCCTGACGATCCGATTGCGGGTAGTGTACCGGTACGCCACCCGATGGTGTCCGAGTACGGTGCGATTCGTATGGCAGCTTGCCCTTAGCCTTGGTCGATGACGATGCCGAAGAGTAGGAAGCCACCGACGACGTAGATCAGCGCGTAGGCCGCAAGCAGCACGATGGCGGCTCCCGGGCTCGCCTCGGAGGTGGCGTTCGTGACAAGGAGTCGCGATGTTTCATCGACGGCCGGCACGACGAGGGGCAGCGCCAGCGGGTAAAGCAACACCGGTAGCAGAATCTCGCGTGCTCGAGCACCGAGTGCGGCGGCAGAGAGCAGGACGCCCGCGGCAGACCAGCCGGCGGCGCCCAGGAGCACAACGCCCGCCGCGGCGGCCAGATTACGCGGATCGGGAGAGAGTCGAAAGAGGGCCACCGCGATGGGCAGCAACAGCCACCCCAAAACGGTCGTGTAGGCCCACGCTGTCCACCAGGTACCCAAGAAGATACCGCCCCGATCGGCAGGGCTCACCAAAGTACCCGCCAGGCCACCGTGGGATGCTTCGCCGGACAGCGTGCGGGTGAGGCCGAGGGTCGAGCCGAGCAACAACGAGATCCACAGCGCGCTGGGCGCAATCCGGTGGAGTTCCGGACCGGTCGCAAGCAGGGCTCTACCGAGGAGCACCATGGATACGACGGCAAACAAGATCACGGAAGGCATCACCTCACGGGTTCGCCATTCCACCCGAATGTTCTTGGCGGCGACGGCACGTGCAACGGCGAGCACACCGGCAACCGGACGCGGCGCACCCGCGACGTGTGAATCGTCCAGACCAGCCGGCGTACGGAACACCGCAACGGGCTCGTTCGTCGACGACAGGGCACCAGCTTGCATGGCCGTCGGTGGAATCGCGGGCTCCGTGCCGATCCCACGGTTGGCATCCGCGGAGCGCTCATGGCGGGGCGAGGTCGGGGCGAAGGTGAGGTCTTCTTCTCTCTTGCCCGCAATTCCGCGCTTCGGAGCGCCGACGTTCAGGGCGTCTTCGTATCGCCGGCGCAACGGCCGTGGGTCCGTACCCTCGATCGGGCCGGACCATGCGACACGGCCCTTCACGAGGATAACAGCGTCGTCGGCGAGGATGGCTGCGCGTTCCAAATCGTGGGTCGCGACCAGCACGGCCGCACCGCGGCCGGCTGCTGCGGCGACCCGCTCGTCCAGACCGACGGCCGCGGCACGATCGAGACCGGCAAAGGGCTCGTCGAGTAGCACCATGTCGGGGGTGTGGACCATCGCGCGCGCCAAGGCCAACCGTTGTTGCATGCCTCGTGACAAGGTGCTGACACGCTCCCGACGGCGTGGAAAGAGGTCTACGTCACGGAGCGCGGCCTCGACGCGCTCTTCGACGCGATCGAGGCCGTACATTCGCACGACATAGGCGAGATTCTCCGCCGCGCTGAGATCCGGATACAGCATGGGCCGATGCGACACCAGCCCGATGTGCGCGCGAACGGCAGCGCCGGCGCGCTGCGCGTCGTGTCCCGCGATCTCGAGACGTCCGGTGGTCGGTCGTAAATGGGTGGAAGCCAAGGCGAGGAGGGTAGACTTGCCGGCCCCATTCGGGCCGAGCAAGGCGGTGACCCGGCCGTACGCGATCCGTAGATCTACCGACCGCAACGCCCACGAATGTTCGAAGCGTTTGCCGAGCCCCACCGCACACATTGCGACCGCGTCGTCGTGTCCGGCGGTGTGCTTAACGACCGAGGCGCCCGACGGGGTCGTCGGGCTCACGGATCTGTGCCTTGGACGTGGGCAATGTCGCGCGTGAATAGCCGAATCGCGGATACTATGATCGGGCTAGCCCTAAGCATCGCCCACCACCTTCGATGGCGCGCCCGGATCCCAGCCACGTGCGCCTAGTTCGCTCGAGCGACCCGGTGGCGGTACGTGATGCGACCACGCGTGATGTCGTACGGCGACAACTCAACACGCACGCGGTCGCCCAAAAGGACCTTGATATAGTACTTCTTCATACGGCCGGACAGATAGGCCAGAACGTCCTGGCCCGTATCCAGCTTTACCTTAAACATGGTGTTGGGTAGGGCCTCGGTGACCACACCTTCTACCTCAATCTTCTCATTGGTCGTCAAGTGGGTCCTCCGTGGAACGCACAACGTGATGCTATAAGCCGGTCCGCTTTGGTGGGGACCGTGCTGGAAGCCTTTCCAGCGGCGCTGATGATAGCACAAGGGCCGCTTGAGCGATCCGCGGAAGAACCGGATTCGGGGGCCGAGTCCTTGACCCTGCGTCGGCGGGCCGTATAGACTTGCTCGCCCCCCAATGCGGGGGCTCTCTCGTCGTGCCCGGATTTCGCGGACCTGCAGCCACCGCCGGAGGCGGTCCGGACAGCACGACCACCCATGCTCGGGGATTGCCCCTTGGCCTCGCAATCGGATGCCACGCTCGGCTACGCCACCGACGTTGGCCGCGGCGGCAACTTCAACCAAGACAAGCTCGGCTTCTACGTCCCGGATGATCCGAGACTGGCCGATCTCGCCGGCTCGATCTATGTCGTCGCCGACGGCATGGGCACGCGTGAACGCGGCGCGGCCCTTGCGGACGAAGCGATCCGCGTCGTAGTGCGCGCGTACTATGCGGCCGTCGCCGAACACGGGCGCGGCGACGCGCTCGCCGTCGCGCTTTCGGCCGCCGACAGGGAGCTTCGCCGCTCGTTGGCGGACACCCCGGATGAGTCGGACGCAGGCGCCACCGTCGTGGCAGCCGTGGTCCGTGGCGACGAGTTGCGAATCGGCCATGTCGGGGACTGTCGCGGATACCTCGTCCGAGAGGGCCGAGCGTACCGGCTGACCGACGAAGGCACCGTCGAGGCCGCGCACCTTGGTCGCGGCGACGCGCCCCGCCCCGTCCTGTCCGACCCCATCCCTTTGGGCCCCGGCGATCGCATCCTCTTGTGCTCCGATGGGGTTCACCAATTGCTGCGCGACGAGCAGATCGCCGCGGCGACTGCGGGCAAGACGCCGCAGGAGGCCGCCGACGCGCTGGTCAGTCAGGCCAATGCTCGGGGCGGCTGGGACAACATCACGGCCCTGGTTGCAGCACCTCTTGACAGCGCGAGCCGGCCACTACCCACTGCGCCCGAACCCCGCGGAGAAGACGTTGCTTGGGGCAAGGTGCTCGCATGGGGCGGCGCCATAACCGTGATCGGCCTGCTCATGC
>JAJCYU010000354.1 GCA_029262755.1 Anaerolineae bacterium | reverse complement strand
CCGGCAAGAACCTGCACGTCCTGGTCGACGAAACCCGGCCGCGCCTCCAAGGCGCGCGGCTGACCACGTGGGAGCTTGCGCGCCTCGGCGTGCCGCAGACGCTCATCGCGGATAGCGCGGCCGGCTACCACCTGCGCCGCGGCGGCATCGACGCGGTGCTCGTCGGCGCGGACCGGGTTGCCGCGAACGGCGACGTCGCCAACAAGATCGGCACGTACCCGTTGGCGGTGGTCGCACGCGAGAACGGCGTGCCGGTGTACGTCGTCGCGCCGACCTCGACGGTCGATCTGGCGACCCCGACCGGCGACGAGATTCCGATCGAGGAACGCAGCGCCGACGAGGTCACTTCACTGTCGGGCACCCGCATCGCGCCTGAGGGCGTGGCCGCGGCCAACCCGGCCTTCGACATCACCCCGCATCGCTACATCAGCGCCATCGTCACCGAACAGGGCGTCGTGCGTGCGCCCTTCGACGCCGGCCTACGCGCCGCCGTCGCCGCCGCGCGGGCCGAGACGCCCGCCGCCTCCAACCAGGACCGACCTGCATGAGCCATGTTCTTGTCACGGGCTCCGTGGCCAACGACTTCATCATGGGCTTCCCCGGCGACTTTCGGGAGCACATCTTGCCCGACAAGATCGAGGTACTCTCGGTCAGCTTCCTCGTGGACAGTTTGCGACGCGAGCCGGGTGGCTGCGCGGCCAACATCGGCTTCAACCTCGCGCTGCTCGGCGAACGCCCCAGGGTCATGGCCACGGTTGGCGCAGACTGGGCGCCGGATCGTGCGCGTCTGGAGGCCTTCGGCGTGGATTGCTCGCTCGTGCATTCGATGGCCGAGGAGCACACCGCGAGCTTCTTCGTCTCTACGGACCAAGGCAATCGCCAGATCGCCAGCTTCTACATCGGCGCGATGGGCGGCGCGACGGACCTTTCGCTGCACGACCTTTCCGCAGCGGATCGGGCGGAGATCGGCAGCGTGATCATTGCCCCCAACGCGCCGGAAGCCATGGACAAGCTGGTGCGCGAATGCATCGCGCTGAAACTCCCCTACGTCTATGACCCCAGCCAGCAGATCGTACGCCTCGACGGCGACGCGCTACGCGCGGGTATCGAGGGCTGCCGGCTGCTGATCGCCAACGAGTACGAGGCGGAGCTGATCCGCGACAAGACGGGCATGGGCGAAGCCGACCTACGCGACACCGTGGAGACGCTCATCATCACGCACGGCGAGCAGGGCTCCATCATCGTCCACGACGGTGTGAGCCATGCGGTGCCGGTGGTGCCGGCCGACGTGGAAGCGGACCCGACCGGCGTCGGCGACGCCTACCGAGCCGGCGTGCTCGTCGGACTCCAACACGATATCCCGTGGCCTGTAGCGGGCCGCGTCGGCGCCTTGTGTGCCACGTACTGCCTCGAGAGCCTCGGCACGCAGAACCACGCCTTCGACGCTGCTTCCTTCCTCGAACGATACGCCGCGCATTTCGGTCCGGCGCCCGCCGCGCTGGCCGACCTGCTCGTCCGCCGCAACGCCTAGGAGAACCGCCATGAGCACTGCGTTCCTCAGCTCGCCCAGCTACCTGTACACCAGCGAGTCCGTGACCGAGGGTCATCCTGACAAGCTATGCGACCAGGTCTCCGACGGCATCCTCGACGCCTACCTCGCCGAGGACCCGCGCTCGCGGGTGGCCTGTGAGACCACGGCCACGAGCGGTCTGCTCTTCATCACCGGCGAGATCACGTCCAAGGGCTACGTCGATGTGTCCCGGGTCGCGCGCGAGGTCGTGCGCGACATCGGCTACGACCACGAGGACCGCGGTATGGACTACCGCAGCTGCGGCATCCTGACGGTGCTCAAGGGCCAGAGCCCGGACATCGCCATGGGTGTGGACGACGCGCTGGAGCACCGCGAGGGCGCAATGTCCGATGCGGATGTCGAAGCTGTCGGCGCCGGCGACCAGGGCATGATGATCGGCTTCGCCTGCCGCGAGACGCCGGAGCTCATGCCGCTGCCCATCGCCCTGTCCCACGCACTGACGCGCAAGCTGGCCGAGGTGCGCAAGAGCGGCGAGGTGAGCTACCTGCGTCCGGACGGCAAGAGCCAGGTGACGGTCGAGTATGACCACGGCGTGCCCAAGCGGGTGCCCACGGTCCTGATCTCCACGCAGCACGACCCCGACGTGAGCCTGGCCCAGATCGAGAATGACCTCATCGAGTCGGTCATTCGTCCGACGGTGCCCGACCAGTACCTGAGCGAAGCCACCCGCTTCCTGGTCAACCCCACGGGCCGCTTCGTCATCGGCGGCCCCGTCGGCGACGCGGGCCTGACCGGCCGCAAGATCATCGTCGACACCTACGGCGGCATGGCCAGCCACGGCGGCGGCGCGTTCAGCGGCAAGGACGCCACCAAGGTCGACCGCTCCGGCGCTTACGCCGCCCGCTGGGTGGCCAAGAACATCGTGGCCGCCGGCCTGGCCGATCGCGTCGAGATCCAGGTGGCCTACGCTATCGGTGTCGCGGAACCGGTCTCCTTCAACATCGAGACCTTCGGCACCGAAGCCATCGACCCGCTCAAGATCCGCAGCCTCGTCATCGACCGCTTCGACCTCCGCCCCGGCGCGATCATCCGCGACCTCGGCCTGCGCAAGCCCATCTTCCGCCAGACGGCCGCCTACGGCCACTTCGGCCGCCCCGACATCAGCCTCCCGTGGGAGTCCACCGACCGCGCCGACGAGCTGCGCAGCGCGGCGGGGTTGTAAGCTGCGGGTCTTGTAGGTTGTAGGCCGCAGTTTGCAGGCCGCAGGTTGTGAGCTCAGCAGATCCTTAGCCTTTAGCGAGCTGCTCGAGTTCGTGCTGTGCAAGCGCTGCTCGGGCACGAACCAGCTTGGCGTAGATTTGCCGTAGCTTGGCGTCCTCGCCGGCAACGGCCGCCTTCAGCATGTCCCCTTCCAACTCGGCCACCTCGAGTCGTTCGTAGTAGTCCAGCATCTCTTTGAGATGGGCCAGCACGATCTTGGCGGTCAGCACGGGGTGGTTGTTCGTCACGTTGGCGTCGGAGAATTCCAAGCCGTGCTCAAGCTCCACCTGTAGCCCCTTGCGGAAGGCGGCGTCCGAAACCGCGGCCGCTTCGGCGCCGAGCAATGCTTGTAGCACGCGGCTCTCTTCAAGCGAGACGTCGGCGCCGGGGAGCGTCCAATCCGTGAGTCCCAGCTCCCGGCAAACGCGCTGCACTTCGTCACGGCTGATGTATTCGGGCAAGTTCATGCGAGACTCCTTAGTCGGGGGCGCATCTCGTATGGCGGTGGCCGACGAGATGGCGATTCTTGGCGGATGTTTTTCTTGGTCCTACATTCGACGGCCCTGCGATCGGTGGCGCTGCGATCCGTGACGCTGCCCTGCTGCCTTCACCGGACCCGCAATCAGCGGCCTTTCCACGCGAAGGGCATCCACAACGATGCCGGCTCCGTGGCGGTCGGCGTCGCCGTCGCGGTCGATAGCGGCGTCGCCGTCGCCGTCGGTGTCGCATCCAGCACCGGCGTCGCGGAGGGCGTCGCCGGCCCTACGGGCGTCGCCGAAGGCGCGGCACCGACGGGCACAAAGCGGACCTCGTATAGCTCGGGCCACAACTTGCCCGTCAGCAGCCAGTGGCCGGTGTCCGGATCGAAGGCGATGCCGTTGAGCACGTTGCTCGGGTGGGTGGGGTACTCGGTGCGGATGCGTTCCATGAGCGCCGATGCGTCGACGATGTCGGTCACGTTCCCGGTCACGGGATCGATGGCGACGATGAAGTCCTCGAACCACACGTTGCCCCAGACCCGATCGCCGACGCACTCCAGCTCGTTGACCCGGCGCAGCGCGGCTCCGCGCAGCCAGATCGTGACGCGACCGAGCTCGGCGAAGGTGGCGGGATCGCGAAAGATCAGCCTGCTGCCGCCGTCCGTCATCGCCAGCCGCGCCCCGTCGTAGCACAGGCCCCAACCCTCACCCTCGTAGGCGAATGTGGTGCGCGGTGCGAAGCTCTCGAGATCCCAGACATGGGCGATGCCCGCCTGCCACGTGATCTGGATCAGCCGGTCGTCGACGCGCGCGAGCCCTTCGCCGAAGTCCGAAGCCGGCAGCGCCTGTTGGCGCAGCACGGCGCCCGAGACGGGATCAACCTCGCGCACCGTCGACGTGCCACGCCGGCCGGTGCTTTCGAACAGGCGACCCTCGTGGAGCAGCAGACCTTGGGTGAAGGCGTCGCCGTCGTGCGGACGGATCGACACGATCTCGATCGTGTGTTGCGTGGGCTCTTGCGCGGCATCGAGGAAGCCGACGTCGCGGATGCCGGCGTTGCGGATGCCGGCGCTACGAGAGTCGTGGCCCAGGATGCGGACGTCGACCGTCGCGACCTCGGCGGGTGCGCCCGCAACGCGCGCGGCGTTCGCGAGGCCCACGGAGCCGGCGTGTGCACGCGCAACGTGCGCGGGATCCACGTGACCCGCAGCGCCGGCCGCCGACCACGCGGACGCGACGGCAACGGCCAGCGCGATTCCCGCGGCCCGGCTCATCCGTCCGCCGCGCCGCCGGCGTCGGGATTGGATTCTGGGCCCGCGGGGCGGAAGTCGACCTCGAAGATCACCGGCCAGAGCTTGCCCGTGACGTAGAAGTCGCCGTCGGCCGGGTCCCAGGCGATGCCGTTGAGCACGTCCATGTCCGCCGTCGCCAGCTCCACGGCACGGGCCGTGAGCGCGCTTGCATCGATGACGGCCGCGGCGACGCCGGTGCCGGGATCGATCTCGAGGATGTTGTTCGTCTGCCAGACGTTGGCGTAAACCAGGCTGCCGACGCACTCCAGCTCGTTCAAGCGCTCGGTCGGCTCGCCGTTCACCGTGACGGCGATCTCGCCTTCGAGGGCGAAGGTGTCGGGGTCGCGGAAGAAGAGGCTGCCGCTGCCGTCGCTCATGATCAGGCGCTCTCCGTCATGGCAAAGGCCCCAGCCTTCACCCTCGTAGCGCACGATCTCGATGCGCCCGAAGCTCGCGCGGTCGTAGCGGATGGCAACGCCGCTCTGCCACGTCAGCTGCCAGAAGGATTCCCCGGCCAGCGCAAGACCCTCGCCGAAGAAGCTGTCATCCAAGCGCTCGGCGCGGCGAATGTTGCCCGTGGTGAGCTCCACCTCGCGCAAGCTCGAGCGCCCGCGTAGGCCCGTGCTCTCGTAGAGCAGACCATCGTGCAGCAGCAGGCCTTGCGTAAAGGCGGTCGCATCATGCGGGTGCTCGGCGATGATCTCGGGCACAAGGCGCGCCGCACGCCCCGCCTCGTCCGGGCCGGAGGGCGTCACGACCACGTCGGGCGCGTCGTCGGCGACCCCGCTGCCGTCCGCCTGTTCGGCGCCGTCTCCGGCCGGATCACGCTCGCTGCCGATCGAATCGACGAGGAACCACACGAGCGCGGCGGCCACCGCAAAGACGAGCAGGCCGATGGGCAACGTCGCGCGCCATGGTTTGGCACGCTGCGACGAGGCCGCGGCATCTGTCTCTTCGCTCTGCGACGCCGCGCGCCCCGAGCCATCGTCCAGAGTACGCCCCGCCTCTTCGTCGGCCATGCCTTCCTCCCGCGTTGGGAGAGCGATTATAGAGCACGCCACGAATGCCCGCGGAAGCCGACGCGGGGACGGCCGCGGGGACGAGAGGTGCCGCACGGGGGTGGACTCATTGCGCGGCGCCCGGTCTCGTGGGCTTCGGTTCCCATCCTGCGGACTCAGGACGTTGCGGGGCCACAGGAACTACGCTCGCATCCGATCCACGCACGGGGCCGAGCCGGATGCCCTCTCTGCGCGCCCTCGACCCGCCATCCCCGCCGCGGTCCCGCCCGCGCCCCTTGGCGCGGTCGGAACGGCAGGGCAACCTCAGCGGTGCGGCCAGTACATGCGGTCATCGCAGGGAATCGTATGCGCTGCCATACGTTGGAGGATGCCGGTCAGGGCGGCGGCGTTCGGCGCGATGTGGAAGTCCGTCGGCCGGCTGGCCATGCGGCGCAGCACATCGACGTCCATGTCGGGCCCGATCCCGAGCACCACGACATCGATACCGGCCTCCTGCGCGCCGCGTGACGCCTGGACGGCCTCCTCCCCGGGCACGGGGTTCGCCTTGCCGTCGCTGATGACCACCATCACCTGCCGGTTCGCCCGACGGTGCTTGGCGCCGACCAGTTGGGCAAGGCCCGTGTAGATGCCCAGCTCGACGCGGCTCTGCATCTGGATCGGTGTGAAGGTATCGAGCGCGGATTGGAGCTCTGCGCGGCGCGGGGTGAGCGGCGAGAGCACGGTGCTCGTCGCGTTGAAGGCCACCAGGGAGACCTGGTCGCTCGGTCCGCGGTCCCGCAGGCGCAGACCGTCTACGAAGGCACGGGCGGCCTGCACGGATAGCTCGTTCTTCGTCCGGCCGCTCGGGTCGGTCTCGAGCATCGTCGTCGACGCATCGAGGATCAGGGCGATGTCCGTGAAGACGTCCGCGGGCGGACACTGCTGCCCGCTCAGGGCAACCGGGAGGAAGGCCACGTGCTTGCGCACCGAAGGGGGGCGTGGTGTCGGTGCCGCCGTGGGCGGCGCGTCCGGCGTGGCCACGGCCCGATTGCAGGACTGGACGAGGAAGATGCCGTCGTAGCCGGGTGCCTCGCCGAACCAGGACATGCTGGCCACCAGCTCAAAGAGGCCGCGCTCACCGTCCGGTAGCAAACCGTCCGTGAAGTTCACGAAGTCGCGCGCCTCGGTTTCCTCGATGACGGAGGCGAAGCGATCGGAGCGGTAGGGGCGCAACCACGCGTCGCCCTGGCCGAAGGACACCCCGTCGTCGTCCGCGCTCGGCAGGCCGAGCTGGATCTGGAGCTCGTGATCGTAGTGGATGCAGGCCTCGCCGCTCGCGTTGGCCACGTCCATACGCAGCCACACGGAAGGCAGAACCCAATCCTCGTCGTCATCGTCGAACTCGGGATCGTAGCCGGCACGGTTCTCGATGCCCTCCATGCCCTGCACCCAAATCACGGGCCGCGGACCCGTGATCCGCTCGCGCAACACGATCGGCTCCCTGCCCGTGCCCCGACCCGTGGCGGGGCCGTCGAAGACCACGTCCTCCATGGCCGTGAAGGTCAGGCCCGCCGTTTCGACGATCCGTCGCGGGCCGATATCGGGCGTCGGCGTGCTCGGGGGCGGCGCGGGCGGCGTCGGCCCGCTGGCCGGCTGGATTACGTTCGTCAGGTCGAGCTTGCCCGCGCCCCAGTCGTTGGCCCGCGGAGGACTGCCCGTGAACGCATCATGACGGGCCCCTTCGCGCAGCCGCCGGCCGATCTGTCCGGCATCGAGCGTGGGCTCAAGAGAGAGCATGAGCGCGACCGCACCGGCTGCCATGGGCGCGGCCATCGACGTGCCGTCGCTTTGGGACGTCAAGGGATCCACGGAGCTGGCGATGGCGGCGTCCGGCTCGAAGCAGTAGAGCATCGCGCCATAGGGGCATGGCACGATCGCAGAAGAGCGGGCGGAGAGGATGGCAGCGCCGGGAGCGCTCAGGTCCGGTTTCATGCGCCCGTCGCGCGTCGGTCCGCGTGCGGAGAAGCTGGCCACGTCGTGGCGCGTCTCCTCGATCTCCTGTTCGCGGCCCATCTCGTCCCGCCAGCCCGTGCGCGTCACGTGCGCGCCCACGGTCAGCGCGTTGCGCGCGGTTCCCGGCGACGAGACCGAGGACTCGTTGTCGCAGCGGGCGAGGGGACGACAGGCGGGCCCGGCGGAGGTCCAGGAGTCCCACCGGCCGCGCAGACCCGGCAGGTGCAAGGACCACGCGCCGGACAGCACCCACCAACTCTCGGAGTCGTACCACTCCACGCTCAGCAGATCGGCGGTCGGTCCTTCCTCCCACGCCATCCAGAGCACGTTGACCACGCCGTCTTCGTCGAAGAGGACGATATCGATCGTGCTGCCTGCCACGAAGCGCGTGATGGCGTCGCAGTCCTCTCTAGCATCCACGAGCTGTCCGTCCTGGATCGAGCCCGTGTAACAGCGGACCGAATCGCTGTGCGGAAAGCCGAGCCCCGGCGTCGTGCGACCGTCGGCCTCGATCCACAGCTCGGCCCACGTCGTCCCAACGCCGTCTTCGTCCTCCGCCGCCTCGATCCAGAAGGGGATGCTCGGGCTGCCCGGTCCCAGCGCCTCTCCCGCATGGAGAAAGTCGGCGCCCTCGTTGCCCGCCGCGATCACCACCGCTTTGCCTGGCCGGCCGGGACCGACGAGTCCGTCGATCGCGACCTCGACCGCCGTGCTGCCATCGTGCGCGGACCCGCCGTGGCCGCCGAGGCTCATGTTCGTGACGTAGGGCCGGCCCAACGCGGCGGCCTGGCGGTCGATCCACGCCAGGCTCGCGATCTGGTCGTCGGTCGCAAAGCCGTCGGCGGAGCGCTCGCCGCGCACGACGAGTAGCTCCGCACCCGGCGCGATCCCGAGCAACGGCCCATCGTCTTGCCCGTCGCGGCCGGAACCGGCGGCCGTGGCGGCCACGTGCGTGCCGTGGCCGTTCCAGTCCTGCTGATGGACTTCGCGGTTGATGAACACGGCCCACGAGTCCAACCATCCTTGCTCCGAGGTTTGGTTGTCGACATAGAGGTACCACCGGCCCGCGGCGGAAGCTCCTTGCTCGAGCGGCACGGAGTAGGTCGCGAAGACATGCGGTTCCGTGGCCGCGGCCAGCGCATCCGGCACATAGAGGTTGCCGTCAGGATCCTCGATCGTGATGGCGAGCTCTGCCAGGTCTTCGTGGTAGATGTCCAGGTGCACGTGGACGGTCTCGACGGGCGTACGATCGCGCACCCATACCTCGGCCGCGACGAAATCCTGTGCCGCCACGGATTCCGGCAGGCCTTCCCACCGCCACGCGCTGCCGTTGCCTTCCCGCAGCGCTCGATCGATCGCCGCACGGGTATACACGGTACCGCCGCCCGCATCGGGTCCGTCAAGCACGCCGTCGGCATCCAGGTCGCCCGGATAGGCCAGGTCCAGCAGCCCCGCGATGCGTGTGGATCCGTCGCCGGCTCGGAAGGCCGGGTGCGTGAAGTCGATGCCGCTGTCGATCACGCCGATCAGCGCGCCCTCGCCGCGTGAGCCGCCCACTGCCACGGCCTGCGGTGCACGAACGTCGATACGGCCCTCATCGTTGAGCGCGAGATCATGGACCGGGCGCTCGATGCGCCGCACCGAGCCAAGGCGCGCCAGCTCGTCGAGCTGTCCCGTTGGAATCCAACCGGCCGCGACGGCGCCGACACGCGCACGAACGCGCATGCCGGCGCCGCGCAACTCCGCGTCGTCGCCGCCGGTCACGAGCACACGCAGGGGCGCGTTCGGGTCCATGGGCAACGGCGCTGCGGGTCGCGAACGGCCGCCGGACGACCAGCCGTCCAGATCGAGATGCCGCGGCTGGTCGGGCGGAGCGGCAAGGGCTTCTTCGGATCCGTCGTGGGACGCGTCCGGCCGTCCCCCCGCGAGCTCCGCTTGGCGCTGCAGCCGCAGATACGCCAGCTGCAGGCCCGGACCAAGCTTCCGCCGCGCCTCTGTCCCGAGCGGCCGCTCGGCCACACCGAGTGCAGCGATCGTTGGGCCCCATGGGTCGAGCGCCGTCGCGCTGGACCGCGGCGCGGCCTCCGGCGCGCGGGAAGCCCGCCCCTCCACCTCGCCGGGCATACCGCCGGCCGGCCCCTCGTCCCGGTCGATACGCCGCAAGGACTGCTGCGCGGAAGGCGCCCCCGACACGTCGCCCGCGGCGGGCGCCGCGGCGGGCTCCGAACCGGGCGACTGCGCCGCAACCCCGGACGCGCCCACGATCGCCGAAGCAAGCAACACAAAGAGGACGATTCCGACGAAGCGACGGCTGGTCATGGTGGCTCCTTGGGAGGGGTACGGGGGGACGACGGTGCGCGCTTCCTGGGCTACCATGGGTCCTTGATCCGGCCCGGAGGAACGTGCGATGGTGCCCAGTCCGACGGAGGTTGAACAGAAGCCGAGCGCGTGGCGCTCGCGCGTCTCGATTGTACCATTGACGTTGCGTCGCTCAAGGGCCCGCGGGTGATCGTGCTCGACCGTTTGCTCGACGCGCCGCCGGCACGGCAGGCGCGCTGGATCCTGTCGGTCGCCGCCTTGCTCGTCGTGCTGCTGGCCGCGCTCGGCGCCCTGATCCACCCGGCGATCTCCCTCGTGCTGCTGGTCGGCCTTTCGGCCGGCCTGCTGATCCTCAGCCGCATCGACCTGGCCTTCCTCGGCGTGGTCGCCGTGATCACCTTGCTGCCCTTCGCCGCGATCCCGCTTGGCGTCGGCTTCAACCCCACCTTTCTCGATCTCACCTTGGGCGCCCTGTACCTCATCTGGGCGTGGCGCCTCGCCACGCGCGAGCAGGCCACGCTGCGTTGGCCCCCCCTGTCCGCGGGCCTGCTGTTGCTCGTCGGCTGGATGGTCGTCAGCCTTCTCGCCGGGCTCGGCCAGGGAATGCCGAGCCGCAACCAACTCCGTGTCTTCGGCGAGCTGATCTTGGGCGCGGGCCTGTTCCTGATCGTCGCGAACCTGATCACGGACCGCGCCTCCCTGCGCCGGGTGTTCTTGGCCCTGGTTGGGCTCGGCGCGGTGGCGGCGGCCGTCGGTCTCGTCCTCTACGGGCTGCCCGACGCCCTGGAGATGCGCGTGCTCTCCTCCCTGCGCGTGGTCGACTACCCCACGGGCTCCGGCGTCATCCGCTACGTCAACGACGATCCCGCTGGTCTCCAGCGCGCCACGGGCACCTCCATCGACCCCAATTCCTTCGGCGGCCTCCTGGCCGTGATGGCTGCGCTCGTCGCGCCGCAGATCGTCAGCCGCCGGCCCATCGTGCCACGCGGCCTCGCCATCGCCGCGGCGGCGCTGATCGCGGCGGCCATCCTGCTGACGGTCTCGCGCGGATCGATGCTCGGGCTGGCTGCGGGCCTCGGCGTGGTCGGCCTGGCACGCGACCGGCGGCTGCTGGCCATCGCGGCCGCCGCGGGGATCTTCTTCTTGATCGTGGCCGGCTTCCTGCCCTGGACGGCCGCCTACGTCGCCAACTTCACCGACGGCCTGCGCATGGAGGACCAATCGACGATCATGCGCCTTGGCGAGTACAAGGACGCGATGATCCTCATCCGACGCTATCCGCTCTTCGGCGTCGGCTTCGGCGGTGTGCGCGACGTCGACATCTACCGCGGCGTCTCGAGCCTGTACCTGATCGTCGCGGAGTCCATGGGGCTCATCGGCTTGACGATCTTCGTCGGCGTGCTCGGCGCCGCCTTCGCCCGCTGGACCCACGCTTGGCGCACCATGGACGCCGACGGCATGCGCGCCGTCGTGCTTGGCTGCATGGCCGCCGTCACCGCGGCCATGGTCAGCGGCGTCTTCGATCACTACTTCTTCACCTATCCCCATGCCTTCGCCCTCCTGTGGCTGATCGTCGGGCTTGGCATGGGCGCGGTACGGTTGTCGGGCGAACGCCAGCCGTGAGAAGCTCATCGGAGGACCGCGGCGCGAGGTAGCCCGGTCGATCCGGCACGCGAGCCGAACGGAGCGCGGAACCGTCCGCGGGTCGCGATCGCTCCGGCGCCGGCTGACGTGCTACTCGCCGGATCCGATGACCCGGCTCGGTGGCGCGCACTCT
>JAJCYU010000353.1 GCA_029262755.1 Anaerolineae bacterium | reverse complement strand
GCTCCGGTAGCCGCTCCTTAGTCCGCGGGTCGGTTGGTGGGCCTGAGTCTCGTGCCTTCGAACTTCGGCAGACATCGGCACGAGACGAATTTTGCTTCTCCCGATCGAGATGCGCAGCCCGATTGAGACGCGCGCCCCAATCGAGACGCGCGTTCACGCATCGAGCGCGCTCTTCGGCGAGCCGATTCAGTCGACTGGAATCGCCGTTCGGTCGGCCGATCGTGCCGGTTCTTTGTGCCGGTCTTAGCCGAACTCTTCCAGGCGGCCTACGACCGGGCAGCGTTGCACCGTCTCGATGCCGTGCGGCGCATCCGCGAGTTCTTCGTCGAGCACCTGGCCCGCCCAATGGAGCGATCGATGGAGGCCTCCCCGCCATTCGGGGCTCTGGCTGACGTCGTAGACCACGCCGAAACAGGCGATCCAAGCGGGGCGACGATCCCCATCGTGCAGACCGAGCTCCATACGAGTTATGGTGCGCTCGCCCGGGCCGGCTACAGCGTCCACGCGTCGTCCGCTTCGGCTACATCGACCGCGATTCCGGGGCACGCCTGCGCGGCACGCGCCCGCAGTGCGCTTCGATCGTGAGAGGCAAAGGTATGGCAAAGCACGAGCCGGCCGACACCCGCGCGCGCCGCCATTTCGCCGGCCTCGCGTGCGCTCAGGTGGCCCTTCACGTGCTCGTTGCCCGAACGATGAGGCAGAGTAGCCTCGGCGACGAGCACGTCGACACCCGTCACAAAGGCCGTCACCGCGCCGCTCGGACCGGTGTCTGCGGTATACGCCCAGGACGAGTGCCTCGAGCCGTCAGCGACTTCCGTCGCCTCCACCCGCAGCGCGAGGCACGGTTCGCCGTGCTCGGTTCGCGCGAAGGTCAACCGACAGTCGCCGACACGCAGCTCGCGCTCGGGATCCAGCGTCTGTATGTCCAGATGCGGCCACCAGTAGCGTTCCGCTCCGCCTTCGGACCGGAATGCCGACCCGATTGCTTCGAGTCGGCGGACGCACTCTGGGCCGGCCCAAATCGGCAGCGGCTCCGTGCGCCGATCGTCGGGGGCATGGGCCAAAGCCTGCCGCAGCATCACGAGATCGAGGGCGTGATCCGGATGGGCGTGGGATATGAACACGCCGTCCAGGTCCACCAAGCGCGTATGCCTTCGCAGGCGAGCCGCCGCACCTGCGCCACAATCCACGAGGAAGCGCGCACTCGCCGTCTCGCACAGGAACGCCGCACACGCACCTCCCGCCTCCGGTCGCACGGCGTCGGCGCCGAGCACGGTGATCCGCATCCGGAAGCCTTCGGACGTCGCAGCGCTAGCGTTCGGCCGCGGCCGCACCGCGGCTGGCCGGCCCCGGCGAGTCGCTGCGGACCAGACCGAAGGTGCGCGGCGGCCACACCGAGATCCACACTTTGCCTACGATGGAATCCACGGGAAGGCCGGCGTCCGGCCACGAACGAGAGTCGTTGCTGTTGGGCCGATTATCGCCCATGACAAACACACGGCCCGGTGCAACGGTGTACGGGCCAAAAGCCGTCGCGTCCGAGCGTGGCTGCCACAACTCGTCTATGGGCCGGCCATCGACATGCACGACCTGGTCGCGAATTCGGACCGTCTCGCCCGCGGTCGCAATCACGCGTTTGATGTAGTCCTTGTCCGTCTCACCGGGCGCGTGGAATACGACGACATCGCCGCGGCTCGGCTGAGCGCTCCGGTAGGCCAGCTTGTTCACCAGCACCCACTCGCCGTCCACAAAATTCGGCGCCATGCTCAAGCCTTCGACGACCGTGCTCTGGACGGCAAACTGCAGCACGAAGAAGAGCACGACCGCGAGCGCGACCGCCTCCAGCACATCCCGTATCAGGGCCCCGATTCGCGGGCCGACACCAGTTTCCGTCATGGCTTCGGAGTATAGGGGGCGCAACGGGCACGGCCCAACGAGATGCAGGATCGCAGCCCGGGAACGTCGAACACCTCGGCGGCCCATCCCTTGTGGTCACGCATCGTGTGCAGGAACGCTGCCGTCTTCAGCGACCCTGCTCTCCGGATCGTCGCCCGCATCCGGCGCATCCCCGCAGTCCTCATCCGCCGGCAACTCCTCGGGCAGCGGTTCTCCGCAGTAGGGGCAGTGAACGTAGCCCGGTTCCAATACGGTGTTGTTGCATTGGTAGCAGACACGGATGGGGGGCCCGTCGTCGTCCCGTACGCCGACAAAGCCGTAGGACTCGCGCACGATGCGCACAAAAAAGAGCATGAAAAGGTAGATCGGAGTGACGATCAAGAAGAACGTCAGCAGGATGCGCCAGCCGCCCGGGCCGCCGGAGTCGGCACCCGCTTCGATCCCCGCTTGCAGCAGCGCGTGCGCCACTACCCAGCCAAGCCATGTCTCGTTCATGGCGGCAACGATAGCCGGCTCCCCGCGGCCGGCAAGCCCGATCGGGCGGTGCTGTTGATTCTGGTAGGGTCGCCGTCTGATCGTTGCGATTTATGGGTGGACCGCTCAAGGTGCGGGGGGCACCGTCTATACTGTCGGCCATGCAATGGTTGCGACGTTTCGAGGATTGGGTCGCCGGATGGCTTGAGGGCCGTCTCGGTGCGGCGCTTGGCGGTCGCCTCGAACCGGCCGACATCACGCGTCGGTTGGACGCGCACCTCGAGGACCACCTCATCGTGGGGGCTGGAACACGCTACGCGCCCAATCGCTATCGGGTGTACCTGGCGCTCCCCACCGCCGAGCATATGTCGGCCTACCGCGACGAGCTGGAACGCGAACTCGCCGCCACGCTCCGGCAGCACGCCGACGCGCTCGGCGCCGGGTTTCTCGGCAAGGTCGTCGTGTCCGTGCTACCCGATCCACGTCTCGGGCGGACGCATATGCGCATCGAGAGCGATCTGGTCGGCGGCGGCGCGGGGCTTAGCGAGCCCGGGGGCGCCACGATGGCCATCGCCGTGCAGCCTGAGCATGCCGGCACGCCACCGCCGCTGATCCTCGTCGGAGACGGTGCGCGCCTCGTGCTGCAGGCGGAAAGCGGGGGCGTTCGAATCGGTCGGGCCCTGGACAACGATCTCATCCTAGAGGAGCCGTCCGTGTCGCGTCACCATGCGTTGTTGATGCCGCACGGCGTGCATTGGCTCGTAGAGGATCAGGGAAGCCGGCACGGCGTGTTTGTCAACGATCGCCGCGTTGTTTCGGGACTGCTGCGGCCGAAGGACGACCTGCGGCTCGGGCGCGCTGCCTTGCGGGTCGTCGAGGCGGGCGACCCTGGGCGCGACGAACCGAGCGAAGAGGACGCGGGCCCGGACGCCGATCGACAGGCAACGAGCCCATTCGACGCGCGCGCCCCGCGATGAGCGCATGGGAAGCGCAGCTGTTTTTCTCGCGTGCGTTGCTGCTGATTCTCTTCTACTCCTTTCTTGGAGCCGTGGCGTGGGTCAGTTGGCGTGAGTTGCGGGCGCAGGATCCCACTGCCTCGCGTAGCACGGGCGCGCCGACGCCCCGTCCCGATCCCGCGCGCCTCATCCTGCTCGATGGTGGCGCATCTACGCTGGCCCCTGGCACTGCGTTTCCCGTGATGCAGGCAACCCGCGTCGGGCGCGAGCTGGACAACGACGTCGTGCTACGGGACCCGAGCGTGTCCGCTCATCACGCCGTGATCGTGCGCCGGGATGGCGCCTGGTGGGTCGAGGATCTGGCAAGCACCAACGGCAGTTGGCTCAACGGCGAATCGCTTGCAAGCGGCACGCCGGTGTTGGCACGTTCAGGCGATCTGGTTCAGGTCGGTGGATTGCGAATGCGCCTGGTCCATCATGAACTGTGAGGGCGCTTTGACGCGCCGGGTGATCGTAGGCGTGTACGCGAGCCCACGAAACCGAAGCATCGTCCTGTGCCAATGCCAGCTCGGACGCGTTTAGCCCCTACTTTCACCAGGGAGAAGTCATGATCGTGCCTCGGATCGATGTCGGCGTATTGGGCGGCAGCGGCTTGGCGGGCATGCCTGGCCTAGACATCACGAGCGAGGTCCGTCCGGCCACAACCTTCGGTCTGCCCTCCGGCGACGTGCGTATCGGTACGTTATCCGGCGTTCGGGTCGGGTTCCTAGGGCGCCACGGTGACGGACACACCTTCCCGCCGGAATCCATTCCGAATCGAGCCAACATCCTTGCCTTCAAGCAGCTCGGGGCGCGATTCTTGGTGGCCGTCACCGCGGTCGGCAGCCTGCGCGAAGAACTTCGCCCCGGCGATCTCGTGGTGCCGCACGATCTTCTCGATCGCACGACCCGCCGCGTGCGGACGTTCTTTGGTCCGGGCCTTGTCGCCCACGTCGGTCTGGCACCCGCCTTTTGCGAAGCCGGCCGCCGTTGCTTGCTGGATGCCGCCCCCGCTGCGGAACGACCGGTCCACGATGGCGGGACGCTGGTGGTCATCGATGGACCGCGATTCTCTACGCGTGCCGAGAGCGAATTCCATCGCACGGTGGGCGGCGACCTCGTGGGGATGACAGCGTTACCCGAGGCGGCCCTCGCACGCGAGGCCGAGTTGCCCTACGCCTCCCTGGCGGTCGTGACGGACTACGACGTGTGGCATCCGACGCACGGCGACGTTTCGGTAGCCCACGTGTTGGCCACGATGCGCGCGGCCGCCGGCAGCGCGCAGGCCTTGTTGGCCGCGGCGCTGCCCGCCATTGCCGCATTGGGGGAGCAACCGGCGCACAGCGCGCTCGCCGGCGCCATCCAGACCGATCCAACGGCCGTCGATCCGGCGATGCGCACGCGTCTCGAGACGCTGGTCGGCCGACACCTTCCCCGAGAGACGGTATCCTCGCGTTCGATGCAAGCGAATCGGGAGCCGGACGATGGCTGATGCACGGACTGATCTCTTGATCCGACCAGTCGCATTCGGCGTTTTCTGGCGCGTCGTGATGCGGCGCGTCGTTGTGTGGCCGGGCGTGGTACGGCGGGGCGTGGTGTGACGCGCGAAGGCGTTGCCGGGGATAGGGTCAGCGAAGGCGACGCGAGGCGGCGTCGCGCAGCACCGCGGTTGCAACGGGCTGCAACGACGGATCGTCCGCCCCGTGCGTCGAGCGTTCCGACCGGTGCGCGTCTATTGCCTTTGCGCCACAGGGCGCGCCCGATGGAGGCATTGCTGCTGTTCCTCTCCGGCGCCGTGGTTGTTGCGTCGGCTTGGCCGATGGTAATGGAGTCCGCAACGACTTCGGCCGCGGTGGAGATTCTCGCCGCTCCCCTGCTCTTGATCGGGGCTTGCGCGCTCGTGCAT
>JAJCYU010000352.1 GCA_029262755.1 Anaerolineae bacterium | reverse complement strand
TCCTCGGTCGCCTACCCGAACCCAAACACCCCACCGACCCCGCGCCCAACCGCGACCCCGCGTCCGACCGCGACGCCGCTCCCTCGGCACTCGCCCACACCGCACCCGAGCTCGACCGTTACCGTGACGCCATCGCCCACTTCGACCGCCGTGTTCCCCTTGTCCGCCTTCGAAGAGCGCGCGAAGGAATTCATGCTGCCGGAGCTCGACGGGCGCATCGAGTGGTCACGCTACCTGGACGGCGCCGCGGTCGTCGAGGCGTACCACGGAGAGGAGTGGGACGGGCAGAGTAGCGAGATTCGGAATTTTCTCGGCAATGCCATGGAGGTGACCGTGCCAGCGCGGGTGGCAGTCGTGGAGGCGTCTACGCTGGACGTTGCGCCGTCTTGGCCTGTCCTCATGCGCATGGGAGCCACGGTCACCCCAAGAGACAGGCTCTACGAAGAGCCAACCGTACGTGCCCGATTTCTAGTTGTGTTCGACGCGCATCGGGGTGACCGCCTCGCGTCGATTCCCTACGCAAGGTTTCCGTCGGCCGTGGCCGATCGTATCGCGGCCGTCGCGTCCGCCGATGCTCGAGACTGGCCTAGAGATGACAGACATCCTGTCATGTTCGCTGCGGATGGGGAAGAGCGCTTCTCACGTTTCTCCGAGCACTTTATGGGGCCGGAGCTGCCGATGATGCCACCCCTAGGTGAGCCTCTCTCACCTACGACGGTGCTGCCAAGCGATCTTGCTTCCTCTCTGGACGTCTATCCGCTGCGTCCCGGAACCCGTTGGGTATGGCGATCGACGGCGCGACAGTATGGTGTGATATGGCAGCGGCAATGGACAACCGAGACCGTAGAGGCAGCCTGGCTGGTGGCGGACGGCAGCCTCTTGGTTCGCAGCGCGATCGAACGCGGGGCGCTCAGACAGGGATTGAAGCACGAAGCCGGCGACCAAAGCCCTGCGACGGGCGTGAGCTGGCGGTCGCTGTTCCCGCGCCTCGCTGCACTACACGGCGGCGGCTGGCCGAACGCGCTCGAGGCCGCGCAGGAGCCTCAGTTCCGCTCGTTCTTTGAGGATAAACTTCCGCCGGATCTGAATATCGTCGTCGAGGCCTCACGAGAGACGTTTCCCTACGAGATAGCCAGCGTCGCGGAGCCTATGGTGCTGCCCGGCGGCCTGCGGGCGGTCTGCACCATCATTCACTTCGTAGGCGGTGCGGGGTGGGGCAGCTACCGATGGTTCTGCCCCGGCATCGGCTACGTGCGGACGGAGGAGTACTCGAATCGCGGCCACTTCGACGTCCACGAGCTCATGGACTTCGAGCCGGCCGGAGATGCGGGTCCCTAAACTCGGCGCGGGTCGAAGCAGTGTTCTATCTGGGATATCACCACGTTGTAGCGAGAACGGTCTAGCGATGCTGGTGCATTGACGCTGGGGCAGCGAAGCCGGCGCAGCGTGGTGGAGGCCGAGAGGGTGTGGCGGTGACACCGCGATGCAGGGCTCCGGCGCGTCAGCGAGTACGCGAGACAATTTGACGATAGACGTCCTGCCCATCGCTTCCCGGACCGACGTTGCTCGCCATGTGTACGCGTGCCGCATCGTCGAAATCGTTGTTCGGGGATGCGCCATGCGCGGTACACTCGCGCCGTGATGGGCAGTCCCGCGGCCGACGACGCGCCTGGTAGGATCCGCATCCGCTGCCAACCGAAGAGATGCCACGATGGTCACACGGCCCGAAACGTCCACAAGCCCGGTCGCGAACTCCTGCGCAACCGCCAGTGCGAGCAAGGTCGCGCCTCACTGCGCGATCCCCGTCTCGCGCTCTAGCGCGACCTCGGTCGCGATCCCTGAGGCGACGTCCGTCGCGACCTCCGTCGGGACCTCGTTCATGTCGACTCGTGGCATCGCGCGACCCACCAGCCGCGCCGACCGGCAGATCCGGCGCGCCACCCGCCCACTCGTCGCCTTCGCGCTTGCCTTCGCGAGCGCCGCCGGCCACACGGGGCACGCAGGACGTACCGAATTCGCGGGACTCACGGAGTTCGCGAGCCACTCGGGAGTCGCCGTCTCCGCTCGACCCGTCGCACGCCCCGCCGGCCCCCGCCCCGTCGCCGCGGCCGCCGCCCCTGCGCACCGCGCCGCCGCCGCCTCCGCGCTCCGTCCCGGCGCCCAAGCCGCGACCCCCGTCCCTTCGCCCGCCCCCGCCGCGACGCCGCTCGCCGCGTGGCGCCTGCTCGCCGAGCAGCCCGCGCGGCCGCAGCGGCGTCCGGCCGGCGTTTTCGGCGCGGCGGCGGGCGTGGATGTCGACGAGGCGGGGCAGATCTGGGTGGCGGACCGCGCCGAGCACGTCGTCCACGTGCTCGATGCCGCGGGCACCGGTGTGCGGACGATCGGCGCGGCGCCCGTCGGGCCGTCCGCCGCGGCCGCCGCCGGCCCCTCCGACGCGCCCGGTCGCCTGCACGCGCCCGCCGACGTGGCGATCGCAGCCGGGCGTGTGTTTGTCAGCGATACGGGGAACGGGCGGGTGCAGGTCTTCGACGTGGAGAGCGGTGGGTTCTTGGCGAGCTGGCCGATGGGCGGCGCGCCCGGCGGCATCGCGGCACGGGCGGACGGCTCGCGCGTGTACGTTGCGGACGCCGCGGCGGCGCGGGTGACGGTGTTCGATGCGGCCGGCACGGTCGTGGGGCGGTGGGGACCGGACGTCGGGGCTGAGGACGGGGCGGGCGGATCGCCCAACGCGCGCGTGGGCTTCAGCGCGCCGACCGGGATCGACGTGGATGAGGGCGCGGATGATGGTTCCAGCGATGGTTCCGGCGGCGGTGCGGGAGGGGCCGCGGACGAGGCGGCGGTGCGCGTGTATGTGGCCGATCCCGGCGCGGCGCGGGTTTGGGTGCTCGGCGCGGATGGGGCGGTCGTCGAGCAGATCGATCGCGAATCCGCGACGCCCGCCTACGATGCACCGCGTGACGTGGTGGTAACGCCCGGCGGCGGCTTTGTGCTGACCACGACCTTCCGTCGTTTGTACGGCCTGCGCGAAGGGCGCTTCGTGCGCCTGCCGGTGCCCGGGCCCTATCACTACGGCGGCGTCGGCCTGGCGCTTGTTCCGGACGGCGGGATTGTGGCGACCGTGCAGGACGCTCGCGCGGCGTGGAGCGGCGTGCTGCACTACGCGGCTCCGGAGCCGCGCGCGGGCGTCGAGCCGGACGGGCGCTGGGGCAACGTGCCGGCCGCCCTCGGTGCGTTGGCCGGCGCGAGGCGCGTAGCGGCGTTGCCCGGAACGGGGCAAGCACCGGGTCGTGGCGACGGCGGGCAGGAGCCCTTCGATCCCTCGGATCCGCCCGATCCCTTTGCGCCGGACGCCGTCCCCGCAGGTGTCGTGGTGCTGGACCGCTGGCCGCGCATGCAAGGCTGGGACGGCTTGGGCCGACCGGCCGGACAATGGCCCTTGCCCGAGGTGGTGGATGTCGCGACGATGCGCGGCGATCCGACGGAACCGGACCCGACCGAACCCGTCGCACCCGACGGCGCCGACTATCCTGCCGACCCACGCGGCGCGTGGCTCGTCGCCCCGGACGCGTTGCTCACGTTGGACGCGGACGGCGCCGTCGAGCGCCGCTGGCAGGCGGGCATCGTACCCGGCTCGCCGCCGCCCGCGCCCGGCGAACTCGTGCCGAGCGACGGCACCTGGCTCGTCGCCGGGGCCGTGGCGGCGGACGGCACGGTCGGGGCGATCGATGCCGGGCACGGCCGGCTCGTGCAACGCGCGCCCGACGGCACCGTGCGGATGACGGGGCTGGGCGGCGTTATCGTGGATATCGCGGCGGCGGAAGTCGGCGTCGCAGCGGACGGTTCGGACGACGGGCGGCCGGGCTGGTGGGTGGCGGACCGAAGCGCCCGCGCGCTGCGCCGGCTGGACCGCGACGGGCGCGAGACGGCGCGCATCGCGGTGACCGTGCGCATCGACCGCATCGCGGCGAGCGCGGACGGCGCCCGTGTAGCGGTGCTTGGCGACGATGGCTGGGTGCGCGTGCTCGCCACTGGTGGGCGATCCGGCGGCGGCGATGGCGGCTCCGGCGGGGGAGAGACGCCAATCGACGCCGGCACGCTCGTCGCCGCCTTCGTGGGCGCACCCGGTGGTACGGCGATCGACCTGGACATGGACACGCTGGGCCGCGTGGTGGTCGTCGACGGCGAGGGCGAGCGCGGGGGCACGGGCGAAGCCGCCGACGAGCCAGCGGGACCGGGCGGCGACGAAGCAGATAGCGGCGTCGGCGCCAGCTCCGGACGACTCCTCTGGTGGGGTCCCGACGTCGCGCCGGACGCGCCCCGGTCCGCGCCGCCGCTCGGCGACGACCGCTGTGCGCTGCGACCGGGCAAACGCGCGGCGCCGGGTGCGGTGCGCGTCGGCGAGCTCATCACTGTGACGTTGACCTTGGACGGCGACTGTCCCACGGAGAGCGCGGTGCTGGACATCGCCCTCGTGCTCGACCGTTCCGGGTCCATGGAAGGCCCGAAGCTGGCCGCGTCGCGCGCCGCGGCGATCGGATTCACGGCGGAGCTCGATCTGGCCACGGTGCGTGTTGCCGTGCTGCCCTTCTCGGACGAGGGAGAGCTGGCGCTTGGGCTGAGCGCGGACCGGCAGGCGATCGTGCGTGCCGTGGCGGGCATCACGGCCTCAGGCGGTACGGACATCGGCGATGCGCTCGAGCGTGCGACGGCGGAGCTTTCCGGAGCACGATCGCGCGCCGAGGCGGCGCCGGTGATCGTGCTGCTGACCGCCGGACTGCCCGAGAGCCCGCGCGCCGCCCGCCTCGCCGCGGCGGCGGCGCGCGCCGCCGGCGTCGCGATCTACGCGATCGGGTTGGGCGATGACGTCGATGCCGCCTTCCTCGCCGAGCTGACGGGTTCAATCGACCAGGTCTTCGCGGTGCCCAACGAGGCGGAGCTCGGCCGCGCCTACGTTCGGATCGCGCGCCGCCTCGCCACCGCGACCCTACTGCGCACCATCGAGATCGCGGACGAGCTGCCCGCCGACATGGCCTACGAAGAGGGCTCGGCGGTCCCGCCCGCGTCCTGGGACGGACGGACGCTGCGCTGGTCGTTGACCGACGTGCCGGCCGCGGGCGTCCGCCTTCGTTATCGGGTACGTCCTACCCGCGCCGGCCTGCGTCCGACCAACGTGACGGCCGCCGGCGACTACGTGGACGGCGTCGGCTACGCGGGCCGCTTCGCGTTCCCCGTGCCCCGCGTGCGCGTCGCGGGCGACCGTGCGATCTGGCTGCCGATCGCGATGCAGAACCGCTGCCCGGCGCGCCGGGTGGACGTGATCGTGGTGCTGGACGCTTCGTCGAGCATGCTGATCCCCGCCGAAGCGGGCGGCGACTCGGCATCGCCCACGAAGCTCGATGCGGCCCGTCGCGCGGCGCGCGCCTTCGTGGGCTACCTCGCGCTGCCGGCCGATCGCGCCGGCGTCGTGGCCTTCGACGACCACGCCCATGCCGTCCACCCGCTTTCCGGCAACCGGGCATCCTTGGAGCGCGCCATCGACGCGATCGCCTCGGACCAGGGCACGCGCATCGACCGCGGCCTCGCGGCGGCGGCCGAGCTCTTGAACGCAGGGCGCCGGCAGGGCGCCGTGCCGGTCGTCGTGCTGCTCACGGACGGAAGGACGTCGCCGGGCAGCGCGGATGCGGCGCTAGAGGGCGCGGAAAGCCTGCGGGCCGCGGGCGCGACCATCTTTGCGGTCGGCCTGGGCGCGAACGTGGACGGCGGCTTCCTCGTCGCGATCGCGGGCGCGGCGGAGCGCTACCGCTACGCGCCCCGGGCGATCGGCCTGTACGACATCTACCGCGGCATCGCGCTGGGGCTGCCCTGCGACTAGGGTGCGTCCTTCCGGCTGGTATTCGCGGGCGCCGCGGCTCCCCGCCGCGTCCGATCCGGCGACAGGCGTTGCCGTCGCCGTGCCCGTCGGTGTGATCGTGGCGGTCACGGTGATCGTCGCCGTGCCGCTGATGGTGGCGGTGGCCGTGGCCCCGAGATCACCCGCAACCGTCGGCGTTGCGGAGGCCGGCACGACGGGCATGATCGTCGGCGTTGTAGGCACGCCGGGCGGCGGCATCTCCGGCGGAGGCGTTCCCATCGGCGGTGTCGCGCTTGGGAGCCGCGGCGTGGAGCGGGCCATGATCGTCGGCGTGCGGGTGGGCGCGATTGCGCCGCCTGGTCCAGGGGGTGTCGGCGTGGGCTCGACGGTCGGCGTGCTGGGCACGCGTTGGCCGCTGCCGGTCGGCGTCGGTTCGGGCAGGTCCGCGCCCGGATCGCCCGTGGGATCGGCCGTTGGGTCCGGCGGAGGCTCGATGCCCGGCGGGAAGGGTGTGCCCGGCGCGGGGCCGCTTCCGCCGGGCCCTGGCGGCACGGTCTCCGCTGGTGTCGGGGCTCCGCCGCCACGTCCCGGCCGGCTGGGATCGTCCGGATCGCCGGGGGGGTTGGGTGGGTTCGGGTCGCCTGGTAGTGCCGGCAAGCGGGGGTTGCGTGGATCGTCGCCGCCCGGCGGATCAGCCGGTTCACCGGGCCGGCGCGCAGGCGGGCCGGCGCTGCGCAATCCAGCGGGCGTAGCCGTAGCGGGTGCCGCGAACGCGATCGCGGTGGAACCGCGACGCGCGCCCGGTGGACCGGTCGGCGTGGCGTTGCGCGCACCGCCGCGCGCCGCCGCTGCGGTACGGGTAGCGTCGGCGCGCGCGACGGCGCCATCGCCCGCATCATCGCGGTCGTCGCCGTCATCGTCGCCGTCATCGTCGCCGTCACTGTCACCCGGCGATTGGTCGGCCAGCGCCGTGCTCGTCGCATCCGCGCCGGCCGCTGCTCGCTCCTCGTCCGTCGCATCCGGATCGTCGCCGTTGGGGCTCTCGGCGCCTTCGAGCGCGACCGCCGTCGCGGTGCCGGCCGGACCGCGAACCAGGCGCGTGCCAAGCCCGCCGACGTCCCACCACATGCCCACCGAACCGCACATGCACATCAAGAGCGCGAGGCCGAGGGCCAGCGGCGCGAGCGCGCGGCGGGACTCGCGCCCGCGCGGCACCTCGAGTAGCGCGCGCTGTAGGTCCGCGCTCGGCCGCGGCATGCGTTCGGCCGCAAAGGCCGCCGCGATCCGACGGTCCGTGGCGTCAACAGCGTCGTCACTGGTCGCGATGTCGGACCCAGTGCCGGTCCTCTTGGTCGCCGCGTCGCGAGTCGCGTCGCCTGTCCCGTGGACCGAGTTGCCGGCCTCCTCGGGCGGGACCGGCGGCGTGCGGTCGTCGATGCTCATGATCGGCTCTTGTCCTGGGCGTCGGAGCGCTCGCTCCGGTCGGCAGGACTGGGTTCGGGCTGCGACGTGCGTGGCGTGCCGTTGCGGTTGCCGTGAGCACTTGGGTCGTGATCGCCCGTGGAATCGGCGCCCCCGCGCGTCGTGCCGCGAACGCTCGCGCTCGTGTCCGTGTCGGTGTCGGTGGACACCGCGAACGGAGACGTGAAGGTCATATCGTGCGCAACATCCATGTCCTGCGCGAGATCGTCGACGCCCGCTCGGCCTTCCTCGGCGTCTTCCTCCGTGTCGTCCGCATCCGCGACGTCCGCGGCCGCTTCGATGGCGTTCCAATGCGCTTCGAAGGCCGCCTTTGCACGCTGCCGCCGCTTCCGGGCGGCAACCTCGCTGATCCCCAGCACCTCACCCACCTCCACCGCCGACATGCCGATATGGCCGAAGAGCAGTAGGACCTCGCGCTGGTCCGGGTCGAGCGCGGCCAGGGCGCGCTGCACGGGTTCGCGTTGGGCAACGGAGCCGGAGGGATCGCCCCCGCCCCGCTCGCGGACCGCGTCCAGCGAGAGCCATTGGAGGCGTGCGCGCCGCCGCATATGATCGGTCACCGTGTTGCGGGCGATACGATAGAGCCACGCCCGTCTGCGATCGGCCGCGTCGTCCGCCAGCTCGAGGCGCCCCAAGGCACGCCACGCCTTCACGAATGTCTCCTGGGTGAGGTCCTCGGCCAATGGATGGTCACCAACACGCCGCCATATGAAACCGAGGATGGCGGCTTGATGCTGACGAACCAGCTCCAGATAGACGCGCTCGGCGCGCGATGCGCTCACGGCGTCGCCTTCCGTCCCCTGAAGGGGTTGCGGGTTGTCTGGTAGGTATACGGCGGGCGCACATGCTTCGTGACCCCGCCGACCAACCGTGCCTGGGCCACGGAGTCGCGAGACAGCACGAGCGTCCCCGAACCCTGGCGCGGGTGCGGGGCCGCCGCTACAATCGAGCGTCGCGAATCAGTGGTATGCATGCTCTCCCAAGACTACGAATAACCTAGACGTGAGGGAACGCCCGATGGACACGAGACGATTAGTTGAAACAGGCAGCATCCTGGCCCTCGGCTTTTTGGTGGCGGCCATGGTCGTCTCGGTGCAGGGCGCCTCACGCCCAGACACCCTGCGGACGGTTACGGGTCCCTCTCTTCCGCCGGACTCGATCATTGTGCCGGCCGACTTCGACGCAACCGGTCTGGAACCGGTGGCCGTCCTCGCGCCGAGCCAGGAGGGTACCACCTGCCCAGCCGGTGTGACCCGCATCATCCAGGCGGAGAGTTGGGAAGGCAGTGCGTCCGATTTCCCGAACCGCAAGTATCCCAACTGGCGAACCTTTGACGCCCTGGCCTCTGCGCCCGGCCGCAACGATGAAATCCAATGGGGCCTTGCCAGCTGCGAGGGTTCGACGGGTGGCGCGTCGGCGTGGTCGGTCGGCGGTGGCACGTCCGGCACCCAGCTCTCGTGTTCGGCGAAGCAATACCCGCCCGACCTGGGCGATAACTGTCGCGCCCTGGGCGGTTGTCGGATCAACACCAGCCTCCAGTTCATCTCGTTCGATACGACCGTCAGCAGCCGCATCACCGGCATGCGTGTCACGATGGACCTCATGGCCGACGTCCCGGTGGCCGACGGCGCCCGCTTCTTCGCGGGCATCGGGGACTTCGCGTTGGACGCGCGCGGCTCGGACGGCAGCATTACGATCCACGAGCTCTATGAGGCCGGCGTTTCGCCCGGCTTCCCCGCCGACACGGGCGGCCAGTGGGAACGCGGTGTGCAGGTGATGTTCAACGGTGTCAACAAGCCGGGTGGCGAGGGCTACAAGGAACTGATGCTCACGCTGGCCTACCGTCACGATCCGGCCACTTCGTCCGACGGATTCGGTGTGATGCTGGATAACATCCACATCGACTTCTTGTTCGACGGAACGACCGCCCCCTGCCCGTCGCCGCCGACGCCGATCCCGACCGTCCCGACCGCGACGCCGACGATACCACGCCTCACGGCGCCGCCGCCGCCCACGCTCGTGCCGACGCCCGGCCCGACGCGCATCCGCCACAAATTCGTGCCGATGGCGCTCAAGGACCACGACATGGGCCGCCTTTTCAGCCCGCCGACGGTGCCTTCGCCCACGAAGTCGCCGACGCCCCTGCCGAGCGCGACCTACACGCCGCGCCCGAGCGACACGCCGCGGCCGAGCGACACGCCGTTGCCCACGGTCACGCCGACGTGGACGCCGGAACCGGTGCCGGACGTGCGCATCAAGGACATCGTCTGGATCCCGCAGCAGCGCGCGCAGGTGCAGGAAATCCACGTCAAGAACTACGGCACCGGACCGCAGGACATGTCCGGCTGGACCATATTCCCGATGCGCAAAGTGCCCGTCACGGCCTGCCGATTTAGCGCGGGCTTCATCCTCGAACCGGATGCCGAGTTCTCGTTCTATGCCGGCCGGCGAGCCGAAGAAGTCGTCGACGAAGACCCGCTCAACAGCAAGGTCTGCGGCGACGGCCGAAACTACATCTTCCTGCAAAACGGCGATGAAGCGCAGCTCCTCGACGACTTCCGCAACGTCCGCGACCGCTTCTGCTGGGACGAAAGCGGCAAGTACTTCTGCGCGCCCTAGTGACCTTGAGGGCGTGGACAACACGAATCCGCGGCCTGATCTGACCTTGAGGGCGTGGACAACACGAATCCGCGGCCTG
>JAJCYU010000351.1 GCA_029262755.1 Anaerolineae bacterium | reverse complement strand
GTCTACAAGAAATATGTCATAGTATCCGAACTGTTCCAGGAAATCCCTGATAGGAGGATGGTATTTGGCGTGGAGCTTACTGTAGGTGGATTCTTCATCAGCAGCATCCAGTTTATGTTTTTCACCTAATTGATTATAATTTGCCTTTATGTAGTAATATTGTAACGCCAGGGAATCATCATCAAGCTGATTAAAATAACCGACCGCATCAGACCCTTGCCCATTGTTTTGCTGCTTGTATTCATTGCTGAAATCACTCGTATAATATGTCTTTAAGGCTGTACGATATTCTTCCAGCTTGGAATCCGTTATATCATTCTGTTTTCTGACATCTTTAAAGGCAGTCTTGAATTCCTTCATTGCGTCTACTACCATCCCGTTTTCAGAAAGTGTGCGTACCTGTTTTCTGATAGTAGAAAAATAGTCTTCTATCTGTTTCTTTTTTGTCTCCCTTACGGAAACCAATTGATTAAATGCCTGCTGTTTTAATGCCTTACTGGATGAATTGAGACTAAGAATTCCCATTACGGCAAGAGGGACTAAACCTGCTATTAAAAATAATGTAATTACCTTTGCACCCATTCCTATCTTCATTTTCCTATTTCTCCTTCTTAAAAATGAAATTTATAAAATTACTTTACGTTATAACTTATGGTTATTCTGCGGCATGTTGATTAACCATCTCTAACTCTTCTGGTGACAGTACCTCCTCGATGTCAAGGAGAATTATTATCTGTTCCTTAGTCTTACCCATGCCCATAATAAAGTCTGTATCTATCCCCTGCCCGAAACTGGGAGCTTCTTCTATCTCTCCGCTCTTGATGTCCAACACTTCAGAAACGCTGTCAACTATGATCCCTATTTGCGTGTTGTTTACTTCTACGACAATTACACATGTTTCCTTTGTGTGTACCTCTTCCGACATTGAAAATTTCAATCTCAGATCTATTACGGGTATGACCTTTCCTCTCAGATTAATAACTCCTTTCATATAATCCGGAGTCTGAGGTACGGTAGTAATATCCATAAGACCGATGATCTCTCTAGCCCTTAGTATCTCAATACCATATTCTTCATTGCTTAGGGCAAACGTTAAAAATTTCCCTTCAGTTACTTCTTTCTTTGTTGCAACTGCATCCATTTCATTTCTCCTTTATTTTATTGAAATCTTCCATTGCATAAATGTTTTTAATTACGAAATTGAACCCAACTAACTCCCCTCACCCCGGAATGGGAGAGGAGGATGAGGGGAGCCAGCAAGTGCTACCGATTACGAGCCGTGAACGCTTAACAGTACTCAGGATAGGCATTGCCCACCAACACCAACGGTTAATCCTGTAATGAGCGGCGCTATTCACCCTTTAAACAAATGCCCTCCCCCCTTTATTTCCCCTTCTTTTAAGGAAGAGGAGAGAAAAAGAATGGGAATAAAGAGGGGCTTTGAAAATTATATGGTTAAAAGCCCTTAAATCTTTCTTCTCCTAACGGAATCAGTGCAAAAGTGTCATCATTGTCCTTCACCTGTTTTTGTGTAGAACCCCCGTTTTCATCTACTCTTACCGTTGTCCGAGCGACTTTATTCCGGCTGGTTTTTAATTCATCTTCTTCAATATCATAGCCAACCAGTTTAGACAATATATCGACCTGTTCCTTCAGAGTGTGTGCCTGTGCGGACATTTCCTCGCTGGCTGATGCCGTTTCCTCTGCGTTAGCAGCAATCTGCTGTGTGATCTGATCCATCTGTTGTACTGCGTTATTTACCTGGCTTATTCCCTCAGATTGTTCCGTAGAAGCATTTGTAATTTCCTGAGTCAAGTCTGCTGCTTTCTTGACATTGACAACTATCTCCTGCAACGAATCATTACATTTACCAGCAAGTTCGGCTCCTTTACCTGTCTTGTTGACACAATCATCTATCAGTGCTGTCGTATCTTTTGCCGCAGCCGCGCTTCGCTGTGCAAGATTACGAACTTCCTCTGCCACTACCGCGAAACCTTTCCCCTGCTCACCTGCCCGGGCCGCTTCTACTGCAGCATTTAGTGCCAGAAGATTTGTCTGAAACGCTATACCATCTATTACCTTCGTAATCTCTGCTATCTTCTTACTGCTTATGTTTATCTCATCCATTGAAGTGTTCATCTCTCCAACAGCCTTGTTGCCATTATCTGCGGACGCACTGCACATCTGTACAAGCTTAGCTGCCTCTCCGGCATTATTAGCATTCTGTACCGTCACTGATGCCATCTCTTCCATCGTTGCCGATGTCTCCTCCAACGAAGATGCCTGCTCTGATGAACCCTCCGCGAGGCTCTGACTTGATCCCGATATCTGCCCAGCTGCATCTGCGAGTTGTGAAAACGCGGATGTCAACTCCTTAACCACTTTTTTAATGGGTTCGGTAATCTGACGAGTAATATTCTTTGGCAGGAAGACAGTTATTATTATGGAAAAAGTTAAACCGCCTGCAAGCAGTATCCACTCCAGGTTCATAAGTGAGGCGGTAAGACTTTTCGCTTTTGCTACATCAGTTGCCATCAGTTGTTGTTGATTTGCAACCATACCGTCAAGCTGTTCCATTATCGCAGCAGCTGTAGGGGCGGCCTTAGTTCCCAGCCATAGATTGGCCAGGTTCCATGCGTCACCTCCTCTGATCTCGAACATCTTTGACGGCAGTGGGCTGAATACTTCTCTTGCACTGCTGAATACACTAAATGCCTCAGCCTGCTCAGGTGTAAGAAGTGCGGCATTGTCTGAAAGATCACTAAACCTCTTTACATTCTTAGCCCATAATTTGTCAAACTTCGTTTTGAACTTTTCATCTCCGGAGAGCAGATACGCGCGTATGTTTGCAAGCCCCAGACCTGTAGTACCCCGCACATCCGCCATCATACCAAGCAATGCCTTTCTCTCTGCTGTTGCTGCCTGATCTGCCTCCAGGTCTATCAGCCTGGTTATATTAGTTACCATTATGCTTGCCTTTGGCGCTGCCTCTTCAAATAGTATCTTTATAGCCGGTGTGTTGTCCACTGTCTGGGCTATGTTTTCGATCTCCTGCTGGTATACCTTAAAATCTTTCAGTTTTTTCTCTAAAATCTTGAGTCTTTCTACGTTCTTAGGGTTGGTCCAATTGGTTGCATATGCCTTCATATCAACCAATGAGCTATCCAACTCTTTAGACCACGCCTTTGCCCGCTCGTCTTTAAACTTGTCCTTACCCAGTATGATCCATCCCCGAAGTGCGGCCAGAGAGTGGTTAACCCCATTCTGCATTGAAAGACTTGTCTGGGCAGTTGGCACCCTTAGATCAATGACCTGGTTTGTTATTTTATTCGTCTTGTCTACCTGCCATATAGTTGTCAACACCGCCGCGGTAAGTATCAGCGTCATTAAGCCAAACCCTAATGACATTTTTACTCCTATCGTCATATTTTTGAACATTTTCAATAATCCTCAATACTAAATTTAAAAAAATAAATGCTAAAGTTTGTTGATTCAGCATATTATTGTTTTCATAACATTTCTATTCACTTATCACTTTTCCTAATACTTTTTTCAGATCATCGTTTTTAAATGGCTTGCGAAGAACAGCGCTTATACCGTACTTCCTGAAATCCTTCATAATCTGATTATCGATACTGCCGCTGGACAAAATTATTTTCGTTCCAGGATCAATTTCAAGCAGCCTTTTAATTGCCTCCTCTCCTCCCATACCGTCAGCCACTTCTAAATCCATTATTACAGCATCAAAAGGTTCATTTGAGTCTCTTGCTCCCTTGAATATCTTTATTGCTTCGTTGCCATCTCCAGCAACCTCTGCCTCATAATAAATACGATTCAGCATTTTTGTGAAAATATATCTTATATCCTCTTCATCATCCATCACCAGAATCTTACCGTTATTCACCATTCGTATTTACATCCAGATTATTCACTACAAAAGCATGTACATGAAACAAAACCAAAAAAAAAAGCGCAATCGAAATACGTCTCAATAAAGAGAACATTCCAATTGCGCCTTCAACTTACAGAGGACTGAAGCTCTGCCCGCTAAGGCGGCCTACAATTATTTGCAGGCCATCTTTAGTTTTAAATTAAATCATCTATTTGAATATCGGAACTTATTTGAA
>JAJCYU010000350.1 GCA_029262755.1 Anaerolineae bacterium | reverse complement strand
GCAAGGTGCGCTGCGTCTCGTCCAGGCGGCCTTCGCGGTCCGGCTCGAACTCCGAGCCGTGACCGCCGACCAGGAGCGTGCCGTCCTCGACCGGACCGAGGCGTTCGGCGAGGTCGACCAACGCCCGGCCGCTGATGACGGCGATACGCGTATGAGATTGCCGTGCGAGGGCCGCCAGCGCGCGACGGGCACGCGGTAGCGGTGCGGCTGCATCGGGGTCGTCCACGATGGGGGCCAGCGTGCCGTCGAAATCGACGGCGACGAGCAGCACGGGTGTCGCGGCGAGCCGGTCGAGCGCGCCGTCCAGGTCCGAGGTCATCGATGTCTCCGGGTAGGGGTCTGCGGCCTATTGGCTTCCATCGGCAGGATTGGGGCTCCGGGCGCCAGTCCCTGCGCCGATAGTCGCCAGGGCGTCACGGGCCCAAACGTGCACGTCGCGGCGTCGCAAACGGGCGCGCATGGACCGCATGCGCCGGCGTTGTTCGTCAAGGGGCATGCGCAGCGCACGGCCGTAGGCGTCGGCGATTCCATCGAGGTCGTAGGGGTTGACCAGCAGCGACTGGCGCAGCTGGTGCGCGGCGCCCGCGAGTTCGGAAAGCACGAGCACGCCGTCGTCCTGCAGCCGGCATGCGCAGAACTCCATGGCGACCAGGTTCATCCCGTCGCGGGGCGGCGTCACAACCATCACGTCCGCGGCGCGGTAGTGGGCGAGGAGCTCCGTGAATTCCATGGACGCGTAGTGGTAGTGGACGGGCACGTGCGTCGAGCTGGAGTAGCGGCCGTTGATGCGCCCGATCGTCGATTCGATCGCTTCGCGCATTTCGCGGTAGAGGCCGATGTTCGCCCGGCTCGGCACGGCGATTTGCACGAACACGGCGTCGCGCGCCCACTCCGGCTCGCGATCGAGCAAGGTCTCGAAGGCACGCAGGCGTGTGCGGATGCCCTTGGTGTAGTCGAGGCGATCGACCCCGAGGAGCACCTTCCGGTCGCCGAGCTCCGCGCGCAGCTCCGCGGTGCGGCGATCGACCTCCGCTGTGCTCGCTTGGGCGACGAAGGCTCCCGTGTCGATTGCGATGGGTTGCGGCTCGACCCTTACGGAGCGCTCGCCGTAGCGCACCGTCTTGCCGCGCAGGCTCACGTCCAGGAAGTGACGTGCCGTGCGCCGGAAGATCCGGGCGCCGCCGACGGACTGGAAGCCGATGGCATCGGCGCCGAGCATCCCGACCATGATGTCCTCGCGCCACGGAAGTTGGGCGAAGAGCTCAAGCGGCGGAAAGGGAATGTGCAGAAAAAATCCGATCCGCAGGTCCGGGCGAAGGCTGCGCAGCATGTTGGGCACGAGGCTGAGATGATAATCGTGTACCCAGACCGTGCCGTCGTGCGGCGTATGGCGTGCCGCGGCCTGCGCAAAGCGCCGGTTGACCGCCGAATACGCACGCCACCAATGTCTGTGGAACTCCGGCGGGCGGATGCGATCGTGGTAGAGCGGCCAAAGGGTGCTGTTGCTGAAGCCCTCGTAGTAGTGCTCCAACTCCGTCTCGTCCAACGGTACGGCCACCATCCGAATACCGTCCGCGGAGAAGGGCTCGGGCGCGTCACCGGCTTCGCCGGACCACCCAATCCAGGTTCCCTCGCTCTCGCGGAGCACGGGACGCAGGGCCGTCACGAGGCCGCCGGGCGAGACCGCCCAGCCATCGTCGAGACGTTCGACAGGTAGCCGGTTGGCCACCACAGTCAGGCTCATGCACCGCTCCCGTATGCCCCGGCCCTCGGGCGGGGTGATGATGGCAGGGCGGGGTCATGTCGGCAATGGCAGTCCTTGACCCCCCCCGCCCGCCGACCGACAATATCCGGCCCGCCGCGCGACGCCTGCTTGGCTTGCGCGCGCACCCCATCTCGACCGGATTCTTGCGTCGAACCCAGCCTTCGGAGCTACCGATGACCGACGTTTCTTCCACCGCCGCGCGCATTCCCGTCGTCGTGCTGGGCTGCGGCCGCATCGGCACGCTGGTCGCGTGGCTCTTGGCGGACAGCGGCGCGTACGACGTGACGGCGGTCGATCATGATCCCGAGACCGCGCGCCGCGCCGCCACCGGCCCCGATGGTGAAGCACTGGAAGGCCTGACACCCGCAACCGCGGACTTCTCCAACGCAGAAGAACTCAAAGCCGTGATGGAGGGCCGGCGTTATGTCGTTTCGTGCGCGCCCTATTGGTGCAACGTCACGATCGCGAGCACGGCACGCGTGTTGGGCGTGCACTATCTCGACCTCACGGAAGACGTGACCACCACCAAGGCGATCATGGCGCTCGCGGAGGACGCGGAGGTCGCGTTCATGCCCCAAAGCGGCCTCGCGCCGGGCTTCATTCAGATCGTGGCGGCGCATCTCGCACGCCGCTTCGAGAAGCTCGACGAGGTGAAGATGCGGGTGGGGGCACTGCCGCTCTATCCGCACAACCGGCTGAAATACAACCTCACTTGGAGCACCGACGGCCTCATCAACGAGTACGGCAACCCCTGCGAATCGATCATCGACGGCGAAAAGACGTGGGTGCAGCCGCTGCGGGAACATGAGACGTTTTCGATCGACGGGGTCGACTACGAAGCCTTCAACACCTCCGGAGGCTTGGGCACGTTGGCAGAGACCCTTGCCGGCAAGGTGCGCACGCTCAACTACAAGACCATCCGCTATCCCGGGCACAGGGACGCGATGGCCCTGCTCATGTTCGACTTCAAGCTCAACGACGACCGCGACACGCTCAAGCGAATCTTGGAGCGCGCCATTCCCCACACGCACCAGGACGTGGTCTTGGTGTTCGTAACGGTGACGGGCTGGCGCAACGGCATCTATGCGCAGGAGGCCTTCGCGGACAAGAACTACCACCGGGAGCTCGGCGGACGTCATTGGGGCGCCATCCAGGTCACGACCGCAAGCGGTGTCTGTGCGATGCTGGATCTGCACGCCGCCGGCAAGCTGCCCGAGCACGGCTTTATTCGCCAGGAACAGGTCGACTACGAGGACCTGATCGCCAACCGCTTCGGGCGCAACCTGAAACCGATCCTCAAGTAGCCGGGTTTGAAGTTTGCCGATGTTCGGCGCGCTCAAAGGGCGGTTCGAACGTCGATTCCGATGTATCCGTGCGCCTCACGCGAACTCTCGCGTTCCCGTCGAGGGACGCCTCTCTTCCCCGCCCGGTGCCCATTAGGAGCAACTCGTGAGCGCAGCCGACAAAGACGTGCAGATCATAAAGGGCAGCGGCGCCGTCGTGGTCGTCCAAGCAGCGGGCGATATCGCGAAGGCCGCGACGGCCGCGCGCGGCGCGGGTGATCGCGATGATGACGGTGCTGACGCGGGGGCCGATGCCAACGAGGAGAGCGTGACGCAGCATGTCGTCACGATCGGCGGCGAGGAGCTTGCCTATACCGCGCGCGCCGGGCACTACACCATCGATATCGAGGATGATGAAAAGACCGGCAAGGCGCGGATCTTCTACGTTGCCTATACACGCGACGGCGCGCACGAGCCCTCGGAAAGGCCGATTACCTACTGCTTCAACGG
>JAJCYU010000349.1 GCA_029262755.1 Anaerolineae bacterium | reverse complement strand
TTGGCCAGGATGATGCCGGTGCCGTCCAGATCGTCCGGGCGGATCCAGGCGGCGGCCAGGAAGTCGCCCGTAAGGCCGGCGTATGCTTCGCCCGTCTCGGCGGTGACCACGTCGTCTCCGTCGAAGCGCGCGGCGGAGGCGTGGCGGCTGGGCACGCCGAGCCGCGGACAGCGCGCGCCGACGCATGTGGCCGGCAGCTGCGCGATCGTCTCCGCGAAGGAGAGGGGCTCGCCGTCGCCGGCGCCGCCGCCGGGGGCGCTCGCGCTGGGCGGACTGTCGTCGAAGGGCAGATGGAGGAGGGTGCCCGCGGGCAGGCCTGCGTCCACCAGAGCCGAGCCATGGGGGAAGGCTGCCGTGAAAGCTAGCTCCACGCCCTGGACGCCGCCCACCTCCAGCGGCGTGGCGACGTCGGCCGGCCGCTCGCTGGCCACGCCGCGCAGGAGGGATTGCGCGTCGAGCCGGCCGGCGGGGATCGTCGCGGTGACCTGCTCCGGCGCGAAGGCGGGGCCGAAGGGGACAGCGAGGGCCGGGCCGAAAGCGGGGCCGTGCGCCGGATCCCGGGTGGCGGCCACGGTGAAGGGCCCGCCGCCGGTGCCGGGGGCCGCAACCTCGAAGTTGTCGACCTCCGGACCGCGGTTGTCCACCACGACCGGGTAGGGCAGCTCGAAGTCGAGGCGGTTGCCGACCGCGTCGACGGCCACCGCGCGTATTCGGTAGGTGCCGCTCGGGTCGTCGGCGTGGAGGAGGTAGTCGTGATCGAAGGCTCCGCCGGAGAAGGGAATGGATTGGTGCGGCTCGACGGGCACCGGCTCGCCGGTGCGCGCGTCGATCAGGGAGACCGTCAGGCGCGCAACACCGCTGCCGGGCAGGTTGGTGCCCGTGATGAGGGGGTCGCTGATCGCGCCCATGATCGGCAGCTTCCACTGCGTCGGGAAGCCCAGGCGCGGCTCGAGCCGGATGGGGCGCTGGCCATTGCCCTCGGCGCTCAGGCCGATCGCGGGATGCAGCTCGTCGACGAGGACGCGCACGGGGGCGCTGGCCTCGCTGATGTGGCCGACGGCGTCGACGGCCCGCACACGTAGCGCGAACGCGCCGCCGCCGGGCGGGGCGAAGATCGGCGCCCACGCCGTGCCGTCCATCGCATCCCGCGCGGCCGGCGCGCCGACCCAGGCGATATCGTCGACGCCGAGCTCCACCCGCTGCACACGCGTGGTCGGGTCGGCCGTGGTGGCCACCAGCTGAGTTGGGGTGATGGGCAGGTAGCTGTCGGCGGCCAGCAGCAGGGTTGCCGTGGGATCGTCCGCGTCCACGATGACCGGCTGTTCGATCCGTTCGTCGATCCAGGCCGTCTCGTGCTGATAGAGTGCATATACGTCGTTGGCGTCCAGCGAGCGGCCGTAGAACGCCATCTGATCGAGCAGGCCGGAAAAGCTCTGGTAGCAGCGCTCCACACCGGCGGGGCAGCCGGCATGCGGCAAGAAGGATCCGCCGAGGTCGATCTCCTCGATGTTGCCGGGACGTCCGGGCAGGGCCGTGCGGATGCTCAGACCGCCGTTGACGTAGATCTCGGCGGCGCCCTCCCGGTATTGGGCCAACAGGTGCGTCCACTGGCCGGGTGGAACGACCTCGGTGGAGCGGGTGAACGCGAATTCGTTGCGGCCCTCGCCGCCCGTTCGGGTTTGCAGCGTCGGCTTGCCCGCGTCGAGGAAGAAGGCCACGTCGCCCGTCTGGCCGAAGGTGCCGCTGCCGAGGTTCGTGCCGTGGCCGTGGAAGACCGGGCGGACGTGGCTGGTGCCCGTTGCCTTCGCCTCGTCGAGGCGCACCCATGTGCTGACGGCCCAGTTGCTGTAGCGGAAGGGGTTGTAGCCCTCGAAGGGCAGGCGCCCCGTGCGGCCGTCGAAGGCCGCCGCGCGGCCGACGAGCCCTTCGAGGCCCCAGGTGACACCCTCAGAGCCTGGCGTTGCGCCGTCGGTGGGAGCCTCGAATGCGTAGTGCGCAATGGGCGGATCGACGACCAGTTCTTCGAGCGAAGGGCGGGTCCGGTAGACCTTCAGCTCGTCGAGATCGCCGACGAAGCCCGAGCCGCCTTGGCTGATGTTGCCGACGACGAAGCGGCCGCCGTCGGTGGGGAAGGCTCGCGCGCGGTTCGTCGCGAAGGGGTTCATGGGGAAGGTGTTGAGCCGGCTGTCGCGGTAGAGCAGATCGATCTTGATCTGGTCCTGCGCGTCGAAGGTGACCAGCGCGTGATACCACAGCCCGGCCTGCAGGCGATCGACCACCTCCACCGCGCCGTTGGCGCCGTCGTTGTAGCGCAGCGCGAAGCGGTCCGGGCCGCGGGCCTGGAGCTCCAGGCGGGCGCGAAGCGTCCCGTCCGGGGATTCGAAAGACCAAAGCGTGCCGTCCTGGACCCGCCCCGGCGTGGGTCGGAACCACACGCTGACGCCGTAGGCGGATTCCTGGGCCAGATGGTCGCTCACCGCATCGGCGCGCAGCGTTGCGCCGCCGTCGAAGGCCAGACCCATCCGTTGAATGCCCGAAGAGCCCGCGCGCGGGCAGCGGCCCGCCTCGCATTGGAGCTGAAGCGTGCCGCCTGTGTCGACGAAGGCGCTCGATCCGGCGGACTCGTCCAGGCCGAAGTCGGCCACGAGGCCGGAGCGCAGCGCGACGATGTCGGTGGGGCCGAGCGCGCTGGTGAAGATGCGTACGTCGCGCACGCCGCCGACGAAGGGCAGGATCGGGTTATCGAAGCGGTAGCCGATTTCGGCCGAGTCGGGATAGCTGAACCACGTGGAGGAACAGTCGAAGTTGTCTGCTTCGGTCGTGACGCGGATCGTGCCGGACGTGCTCGGGTTGAGCGTGTCGAAGCGCAGGGGGGCGCCGGCTTGCGCGTCGTGGCCCGAGAGGCCCATCAGATCGTCCGGGCCGGAGCAAGCGCTGCGATCGTCGTCGTCGTCCTCACAGACGAAGACGTCGATCGCGCCCCGGACCCCGAAGGCTACGTCTCTTGCCAGCACCGTGGACTCGTCCTCGTTCGCCGTACCGCTGTAGGTCTTGTACACCGGCGGCACCGCATTGTGGCTGACCAGGTTGTACTCCCCGTCGCCGGAGCCGTCTCCCTCGCAGGTCAGCTGCAGCTCGGTGATCGTCAGCGCGGCGCGGTCCGTCGTGCGGCCGACGAAGAGCGTGGGCTTGGCGCCGTGCGAAGGGGCGGCGTCCATCAGCCGCTGGGCAACCTGCTTGCCGTTGACGTGCACTGTGGCGCGGCGTGCCGCCGACGCGTAGGACACGCTGACGTGGTTCCAGGAGAAGGCGGCGAGCGCGTCCGTCACGGCGAGTTCTGCGAACTGACTGGCAGTGTTGGTGCCGTAGCCGAAGATCAAGGTGTGGCCCGCGAGCGCGAGGTAGGGGAAGGCGTCCTTCGTCCGATAGCCGTCGCCCAGGATGCCGCGCAGTCGCGGGGGCGACTCGTTCATGGCGGTGGGCCGGACCCAGGCAGAGATGGTGAAGTCGCCGTCCAGGCGTAGCGGTTCGTCCAGCAGGATGGGTAGCGGCGCGCCGCCGTCGAAGGTCTGCGGGTCCGGCCACGCAAAAACCTGGGAGGGTTCGGCTTTCAGCGAGGCCTTCGTGGCGCGCACGATCGTCGCGCCGACCTCCTGGGTGAGGGTGTACGCCCCAGAGGCGGCAGACGCGCGCACTTGGAAGTCGTGCGTTCGGCGCTGCGAGGCGCGGGGCGCGAGGGCGACGAGGTGGAGTTCGTCGGGCTCGTCGGTCAAGGCGTCGGGGAAGGCCACGGTATGCTGTCCGTGGAGGGCGGGAACGAGCAGCTCGTTGCGCAGCTCGCTGCGGTATTCGGCGCGCTGTCCCGGCGCCAGACGCGTGTCGTCGAGGTTGATGCGCCCGGAGAACAAGGCGTCCAGGGGCGCTCCCGGCGCGATCACGACTTCGTCGATGAGGCCGCGGTAGGCTTCGGTTACGGCGCCGGAGGGATCCGTGCGGGCTCCGAGCACGAGGTCGCCCTCGCCGAAGGGTAGGGGGCGGCGGGCCAAGAACGTGGCGCTGCGCTCCATTCGGTTGACGTAGGTGTACAGGAAGAGGTCCTCGGTGGCAGGAGTCGGGTCGTAGAACAGGAGCATGACGTGGTTCCACTGCCCGGCGACGATGCCCGCCTGAGGTACGTCGACCACGTTGACCCCGCTCGCGTGCCGCACGCCCATCCGCAGGCCCGGGCCATCCCGTAGCATCGTGAAGCCGCCGCGGGTGCGCGCCGGGGAGAACAGCATGCCGGGCCCCGCGCCGGGTTCGGGCCGGATCCACATGGCGACCGTGGTCAGCCGCAGGGGCTGGTTCAGCGCGGCCGGCGCCTCGAGGATCAGGTGATCGCCGGCGCCGTCGAAGAAGGCGGCCTGTCCGAAGCGGCCGACGTGGCCGGCCGCGGGACAATTGGGCGCCGCGCCGTGGCGCGCGTTCGGGCACACGGCGTGCGCCTCCGCCGCGGACTCGTGGAAGGGCGCGGCGCCGGCGGGCTCGTCCAGCGACAGGTAGAGGTGGGGCGCGGTGGGCTCCCCGAAGCGGGTGGAGAAGGCCATCGTCGCGCCGCTGTTGGACGCGTGGGGGCTCAGGCCGAGGAGCGCTTCGCGGCCGTCGAGGAGGCCGTCTCCGTCGGCGTCCGGATTCTTCGGGTCGGAGCGGAGTGTGGTGAGGACGGCGCTGCCTCCGCCTGCGTCCGAGGTCTCGTAGGCCACCCGCCAGCCGCGCAGCTCGTCGTCGTCGCGCAGGCCGTCGGCATCGCTGTGGGCGCGGGTCGGGTCGGATCCGAGCTGGATCTCGTAGGGGTCGTCGAGGCCGTCACCGTCGGTGTCGATGCGCTCGGGGTCCGTGTCGCGGCGCTCCTCCTCGAGGTCGGCGATGCCGTCGCCGTCGGTGTCCCAGCGGCTGTCGTCGGGATCGGACGCAAAGGGTAGACCGTCACCGTCGGCGTCCTCGAGCAGGGGCATGTCGGCCCAGGTCTGGGCGAAGCGGCGGCCCGGCTGTCCGTCGATGGCGAGGAAGGCTTCCAGCGTGGTGGGGAACACGTCGAAGATCAGGTTGAGGTCGATGTAGTTCGTGTCGGAGCGCTCGCGCTCGTAGCACACGGGGATCGGGGTGGGGAGAGGGAAGATCGGGGGCACGACGAAGCACTCTTGGACCGGGATCGTGTAGCCTTCGACGAGATAGGCCGTGGTCGAGACATTGCGGCCGGGCTCGAAGTGGGTGCGGACGCGGTGCGCGTCCAGCGGCGAGCTCTCCACCGCGCGCTCGACGAACACGCGCTCGTCGTCCGCGTCCGCGGCGTCGACGGGCGTCCACTCCGTTGGATGGGCATCGAAGGCCACTTGGTTGTGGAGTTCCAGGTCCTCGTTCTCGAAGCGCAGGCTGCTGATCTGGTAGCCGAAGGAGGAGCCGCGCAGCGACTCGTCGTCGTACTGCCACCAGTACAGCGCGCCGAGGTTGGAGGGGGTGGCGATGAGATCGAGGGTGTTGCGCAGCGCAAGGGTCACGGTCATCGCCTGCAACGGAACCAGTCCGCGGTCCGGCTCGCGCAGCGTCGTGTCGAGATCGCCGATGGCCAGGCGCTGTGGGTCGGCCACGGTGACCATGTCGTTGGCGGCGTAGATCACCCGCGAAACGCCGTAGGCCATTAGGCCGCTCAGGCCCTTGCACACCCAGGTGCCGGCCGTCGACCTGCGGTCCTCCTTGCTCAGGAAGCTGCACGCCACGGCGATGATGGCGTCGATCAGGCCGATGACCACGGAGGCGATGAGGCCGTAGGGGGGCGCCACGTAGAGCGCGAGGGCCAGCAGGGCGAAGGAGACCGCTGTGCCGCTGGCCGCCTCGGCTACCACGCGGTTCATCTCCAGGCTGTAGAAGCCCAAGCCGGCGTCCACGATGCGGTAGACCAGCGCGCCCCAGGCGGCCGCCTCCACGATCAGGAGGGTCACCACGGCGCCCGTAACGCCGGCCGCCCTCGCGAGGCGGCCGGCGTCGCGTGCGGGTTTGGCCAGACCGGCGGCGATCTCGCCCGCGGCCGAGGCCAGGCCGATGGAGGCCAGGACCTGGTTCGCCTCACGCGGCTGGGCTTCCAGGTTCGAAAGGATGTAGCTGCCCGCGCCGGCGGCAAAGCCCAGTGCCACGGCCGTCCCGGCGCTGCCCTTGCGCACGAGCCATCGATCCTTGCCCCGATGAGTCTGGAAGGCCTGGACGGGGTTCTGCGCCCAGATGCCGCGTCGGGCCGCGCCGAAGTAGCGGTAGTAGTCCTTGATGCCGAGCCTGGGCGGCTTGATGCCCCGATCGCGGTACATCGGGTTGACGACACGATCGTGCAGCGCGACCTGCAGGGCCATGCTCTCCACGATGGGGGAGAGGATCAGGTCGGTCAGGCGGAAGGCGCGGAAGACGTTGGACTCGTTGCGCGCGGTCAAGGCGCGGTCGGCCAACTGTTCGTCGCTGTAGCCGCCGCGCGCCCGGGAGGCGCCCCGCGACCAGGTCGGGCGGCCCGCGGACCCCACCAGCGCGCCGCGCCCGGCCACGAGGTAGCCCATCAGGAGCTGGGCATGGGCAATCCGGCCGGCGGACTCGTCGTTTCCGTCCGCGGTGCCGTCGCTCTGGAAGGGCGCGGCCTGCTGCAACTGGACGTCGAGCCAGTCCCAATATTCCTCGAAGGGATAGGGCTCGAAGGCGCCGACCCCCATGGCGCGGCGGTACGGCGTGGCATGCAGCGCAGCGACGATCGCGGGCTGGACCCCGGCTACGCCCGCCGGCGCGAAGTCGAGACGTACCCGCTCGGCGCTGCTCTGGACGTAGCCGTCGTCCACGCCCAAGGGCAGGGTGCGAAAGGTCTCTTCGCGGGCGAATAGCAGCAGCGGCGCCTCGATGCGTCCGACATCGGGCGCGTTGTATACGCTATCGAGCAAGAGCGGCACCCGATCGGCGATGATCCGCTGTAGTTCGGCATGGCTGGCGGCGCGGTCGAGCTCGACGTGGATGTCGTCCGCCACGCCCCAGGCGGCTTTGTCTTCGGGGGCGCGCGGGATGTCGGCATCGAAGCGATCGTAGAGATCGTCGACGGTGATCTCGCGTTGCCCGTCGGCCGATGCCGGGGTGCAGGCGCCGGAC
>JAJCYU010000348.1 GCA_029262755.1 Anaerolineae bacterium | reverse complement strand
GTCGGGGAAGGGGTCGAGAAGCGGCACGGTGGTCGCGCCCTCGAAGCGCAATGCGAGCGCAGCGTCTGCGACACGCTCCGTCACGTCCCAGTAATCTCCACCGAATTGCTGCACGCTGCCGTCCACGCCCATCGCGGGCAGCGGGCGCGGGGTGACGCGACGGACGGACACGCCCGTGTAGCCGAAGCGACCATCTTCGAGGGACGGATCGTTGACCAGATTGGCAATCGTCCAATCGTCGAACAGTGCGCCGAAGGATCGAGGTGTGCCCAAGGCTTCAAGGGCCTGCTCCACGCCCACCTCGCCGTTGCCGGAGGCGCCGAGCAGTTCGCCAAGCACCGGCTCGCCGTGTTGACCCCACAACCAGGCAAAAAACAGGAACGATGCGGCGTAGTGCTCGCTGTTACCGCTGCCGGTGTCTTCCCACCGCGTAAGCTGCGTATCCGGGCGCGAGATCAGCGCGCCGCCCGTTTGGCGTCCGTAGCCTACCAAGTAGGGTGCGAGCTCGGAGAGGCCCTCGTTGACCCAGACCGGCTCACCCCGATCGCGATGCCAATGGATCATGTGCTGGTACTCGTGCGCAAGTAGCTGCAGGTAGTCCTGGGAGCCCGGCGCATAGGTGCTGAGGTTGATATAGAACATCTCGCGCTGGTTGGAGTATGGCTCGACCTCGGCCGGGTACTCGTCCGCGCTCGAGTAGAAGCCCGCCACGCCGGGAATCGACTCGTGGTGAAGGACGTGGACGCGCGGGTCGTCGTCGACGCCGGGCGACCACTCGGAGCCGAAGACATGGCGCAAGGTGGGGTAGATCGGATCGGTGAACGCGGCCGCGCCGCGCGCGAGGCCCGCTGCATCGAAGGGCTGATCGTTTTGGACCCAGAAGTACGCGACGTCCGTGATCTCGCGCAGTGTGGCTTCAATCTGGAAGTAGCGGTCGCCCACGATGTCATGGACCCAGAAGAACTCCGAGTCGCCTACGGTCCGTGGCCCCGTTGCCTGCGGTGTCCCGCGCGCCGATCGGCGAAGTGCGCCTTCGGCCCGACCCAGTCGCACGGCCAGGTCGCCCAGATCGCGCTCCGGAGGCTCGTCACGCAGCAGCGTGAGCGGATCTACGGCCAGACGGCGCGATACCTCGTCCGCCAGCGCGCGTGCATCGAGAACCTCACCGTCGTCGCCGAGCAGGGGTGCCGCGGAGGGCGCCAGCGTCCGCCCGCCGTCCTCGTCACCCGCGGAAGGGTCGCTTCCATCGGCGGCATCCGGCACATCCGACCCGCCGGACGTGCGCGAGCAACCGCCCAACGCGCTCACGGAACCGAGCAACAAGACCAGGAGAACGACGGTCCATGACATGGCGCGCGACGTAGATGCCTTGTGGTGATCGGGGCGGAAGCGCACGCTACGGCGGGGGCTGGAGCGTGAGCTCCAAGGTGCGGGACGCGCCATCGCGCACAACCGTCAGACGCACGGTCTCGCCGGCGCGGTAGCCCCAGAGCACATCGGCCAGCGCGCGATCCAGGTTTAGCTCCAGGCCGTCGATGGCCGTGATCCGGTCGCCGACACGTAGGCCGGCCTGTCTCGATACGCTGCCGGGCGGCACGGTCTTCACGACGACGCCACCGGCGCGCGCGAGGCCGCTGCGGCGCGCGAGCTCCGGCGTCACGAACTCGAACTCGAAATCGGGTACGCCGCGCACCTCTCCGTCAATCCACTCCGCCGCCAATGCACCCACGACATTGCTCGGCACCGAGAAGCCGAGCCCCTCGACTTCCGAGCCGCCGTTCTGGCGGACGATCAACGTGTTGAGGCCCACGACCTCGCCGTCGAGGTTGACCAGCGGGCCGCCGGAGTTGCCCGTATTGATCGCTGCGTCCGTCTGGATCAAGGGCGCTGCGTTCAGATCGAACTCGAACTCGGAGAAGGAGAACCAGTTGAACCCGCGGCCCCGCACTCTGCGGTTGAGGCCGGCGATAATCCCGTTGGTCACGGTATTCTGGTAGTCGGTGCCCAGCGGGCTGCCGATGGCGAGCACACGCATGCCCGGCTCGAGCCGCGATGAATCGGCCAGGGGCGCAACCGCGGGTAGTTCGATGTCGGGATCGACCGAGAGGATCGCGATGTCGACGTCCGGGTTGCTGTTGACCACGCGGGCGGATACGCGGCGACCGTCCAAGAAGATCACCTCGATGGCCTTCGCGTTGGCAATGACGTGATGGTTCGTCGCGATATAGCCGCGCTCGTCGAAGATCACGCCGGATCCCGTGGCTGCCGGCGCCAGGGTGATCGGGCCGAAGCGCTGCCGGACGTGTTGCAGGTTCCAGATCGTCACGACGGCCGGTCGTGTCGCACGCACAGCGCCGACCACGAGCTCTTCTTCGCGCGGCATGTGCTGGCCCAGACCGGAACGCGCTGCCGCCAACTCCGCAACGAGCGCGCTGTTCGCCGGCGTCTCCGCCGCTTGATCGCGGGCTTCGAGCCACATGGCCGCGCTTACCGCGCCGGCCACCGCGCCGGCCGCCAACGCGCCGAACACCAACGCGGCGCCAACCGCCACGAACGCGAGTCCACGCCGCGCCGCCGGTTGCGTTGCGCCGGGGGGCGTGGAGCGAGGGGCGCTAGCGTGAAACGACGCAGGCCCTTGCGGTGCCGGGACTCGGGACGCCGAGAGCGAAAGCGCAGACCCTTCCGGCACCGGGGCGGGTGACTCCGCGCCCGACGAGTCGGCGCGCGACGAGTCCGCGCCGGACGAGTCCGCGTGCTGAAGCTCGGAATCCGGCGGGCCCTCGAGCGGATCATGCTCCATGGCGAACGTCCGGAAGTGGGATCGTGACGGTGAACGTGGTCCCGCCGTTCGCGGGACACGCGAGCGCAACGTCGCCGCCGTGCGCACGCGCGATCGAGCGCACGATGGCCAGGCCGAGGCCCGTGCCGCCGCTTGCACGTGAGCGCGCTTTGTCCACTCGATAGAAGCGATCAAACACGTGCGGTACGTCGGTTTCGGGAATGCCGGGGCCGTCGTCGCTGATCAACAAGCGGGCGACATCGGCCTCGCGCTGAAGCGCGATGGTCACGGTCGTGTCGGGGGGCGTGTGCTTGAGACCGTTGGCGACGAGGTTGAGCAACAGCTGCTTGAGCCGGTCCGCGTCGCCGAGGACGGTTACGGGATCTACATCGCCCAACGCGACCTTGTGCTCCCCGTTGGATCGAGCCAAGCGCTGGGCCTGTTGGAACACGTCCATCACCAGCTGATCGAGCTCCATGGGTGCGAGCTCGCCCGTTGCCGCGGTCGCCGTATCGGCGCGCGCCAGGAGCAGCAGATCGTCGATCATGCGCGACATGCGCTCGGACTCGCCGAGTACCGCCGCAAGGACGTCCGCGTCCACGTGGCCGGTGCGCTGCATGAGCTCCACCTCACCGCGAATGGTCGTCAGCGGTGTGCGAAGCTCGTGCGACACATCGGCCAAAAAGGTCCGCTGTCGGTCAAACATACCCTCGATTCGGTCCAGCATGTCGTTGACCGTGACGGCTAGATGGCCGATCTCGTCCCGCGGACAGTCCACCGCTATGCGGCGACCGAGGTCTTGGGCGCGGTTGATCGTCTCGGCCGTGTTCGCGATGCGATGGATCGGCGCGATGGCCGTCTGTGCAAGCGCGGCGCCGGTTAGCGCGGCCAATGCGGTTGCGGCGACCGTGCCGAAGATCAGAATTTTTCGCAACGCCGCCAACGTGTCGTTATAGGGCTTGAGCGACGTGAGGATTTGCATGGCCCCGACCACATCGGTGGTCAGGCCGGGGACATGCGGGTGCGCAACGCCTACGTTTTGTTGATAGAGCGGGACTGTATAGACCAGCACCTGATCGCCTTCGGCCGCGGTCACGACCTCCCGGTGCCGATGCCCGCGTAGCGCCATGACCATCGCCAGGCGGTTGGGGACCGTTCGCAGGACCTGCGCGCGATTGGGCAAAGCTGCGATGCCCGGACTGTTGTCGGCGACTTCCGCCTCGGGCGGGAAAACCAGGTTGTGCTTGCGGTCGAATACGCGCAGCCCCGCGCCTGGCGCCAAGAAGGGGTTGAACACATCTTCTATGAGCCGCGATTCGAGCAACATGGCCGAGATGATGGGGCCGACGCTAAAGCCGGCGGCCATATCTTGGAAGACGGCCATGTTTTGCTGGTATTGCCGTAGGTCAGCCGAAAACTGCTCCGCGCGGGCTTCGCTCTCGCGTACGAGCTCGTCCATGCGTCGATTTCCGACGTACCAATAGATGCCAAGACTGAAGGAGCTGAGCATCGTAAACAGCATCAGCGAATAGGCGAGGGTCAGCCGCCAGCGTAGCGACACTCCGGACAGCGGCCCGCGCCACATGCGCCTGCCGACGCGCCCTGGCTGCGCTTCGGTGGCCACGTGATCTTGACGGCTTGGCGGTGCCCCGATCCGGTCCCCGATAACGCGTCGCGGCAGTCCCACCTGAGGCAAGTTCATGCCGGGTTCGGCTCCCGAAGGACATAGCCGACACCGCGGGAGGTATGGATCAAGCGCGTCTCGTCACCGGCTTCCAACTTCAGACGCAGATAGCGAACGTAGACCTCGATGATGTTGCTCTCGCCACCAAAATCGTAGCCCCATACGTCGTCGAAGATCTGGTCGCGTGTGAGGACCTGACGCGGATGCCGCATGAACAGGTAGAGCAGGTCATATTCCTTGGCGGTCAGGTCGATCACGCGATCGCCGCGCCGCGCCTGCCGGGTGCCCGTGTCCAACTCGAGTCCCGCGAATTCCAGGACCTCGGGCGCGTCGCCGGTCGGGGTCGTATGCGCTCGACGCAGCAGCGCCCGTACCCGCGCCAGGAGTTCTTCGAAGGCGAAGGGCTTGGGCATGTAGTCGTCCGCACCCGCTTCCAGGCCCGCGACCCGGTCCGGCACCGACTCCTTGGCCGTCAGCATGAGGATCGGCACGTCGCTTGCGGCGCGGAGCCGACGGCAAACCTCCATGCCATCCATCTCGGGCAACATGAGATCCAAGATGACCAGATCGGGCATCTTCTCGCGCGCCTTCTCCAACCCGGCGGTACCGGTGTGGGCCGCCTCTGCCTCGAATCCTTCGAAGATCAGACCGCGGCGCAACATATTGGCGATGCGCTCATCGTCTTCAACGATCAGGATGCGCTCGGTCGTCACGCGCGCCTCCTCTCTTTCTTGTGGGTTGTGTAGCGTGGTTGTCAACGTTTCGATCATAGCCTGAGGCCCCCTGCCCATCCAATCGATTCGGCGGCGCGTTCGAGCGTCCGGCGGGGATGATGGCCGCACGGGATGAGCGCGGGATGAAGGGCGTTCAAGCGTCACGTGGGTGCGTGCGTTTCGCTTATTGTGCGCGGGCCGCGGCGGCGTACGCGTCCTCGACGGCCGCGGCGCAAGCGTCCCACGTGAAACCGGCTGCACGAAGCGGCCCCGCCCGTCGCAGGGCGTCCCGCAAGGCGTTGTCACGGGATAAACGCCGCAATGCGTCCGCCCAGGCCGCGATATCTCCAACCGGCACCCGCAACGCGGCGTCGCCGACGACCTCCGGCAGGCTGGAGCTATCCGCGACCGCCGTCGGTGTCCCGCAGGCCATGGCCTCCAGCGGCGGCAGGCCGAAGCCCTCGTACACGCTCGGGTACGCGAATACGTCGGCCTCGTGATATAGCGAGGCCAGATCATCGTCCGGGACGAAACCCAGCGCGCGTACAGGGGCGTGCGTCGCGGCCAGCGCTGCATCGAGGCCATCCATCCCCCAGCCGCGACCGCCGGCGAGCAACAGCTCGTGGCCGTCGAGCTGGGCCGCTTCGAAGGCGGCCACCAGCGTCGGCCAGTCCTTGCGCGGCTCCAAGGTGCCTACGCCGAGCACGAAGGGCCGCGTGAGGCCGTAGCGTGCGCGCACCCGAGTCCGATCCTGCTCCGTAACCACGAAGCGCGCGGGATCGACGCCGGGCAACGCGACGTGCAGCCGGGCGTCGGCGACGCCGAGCCGCGCAGCCAGATCGCGCCGTGTGCTCTGCGAGTCCGCCACGACCATCGCCGCTCGGCCCACCGCGGACGCGATGCGCGCGCCCAAGAAGCGCGCGAGCGCGGGCTCTGCCCGTTCCGGATGAACCAGGAAGGAGAGATCGTGCACGGTGATGACGCTGCGCGCGTCTCGTGTCGGGGGCGCCAGAAAGTCGGTGGCATGGTAGATGTCGGAGGGCCCCGCCCAGCGCTCCACCGGCACCCGCAGGCCGAGTCGATGCCACAGGATCGTCAACACGCGGGCCGAAAGCATCGCACCGCGCAGATCCGGCCTTTCCTCTCCGTCGCCGCGTGGCCAACCCAAGGTCTCGAGCGCCGCAGCGGAGTTGAGCACGCGGTCCGCTACGAACAACTGATAGTCGTGCGTCCCACGCGCAAGGAGCGCTCGCGCGAGCTCGCGCGTGTAGCGCCCGATCCCGCCGCGTTGGCGCAGCGCGGGGGTCACGTCGAGCGTGACCCGTAAGCGGGTGGATCCGTCTGCGATGTCCTGGGTTCGGTCCTGGGACCGGTCGTTGGTGCGGTCGGAGGCTTCGGTGAACTCGCTCATGGCTGGGGATGCTGCCGGGTGGGCGCGACCCGGTCAACCCGGCGCCCGCGAAGGCGCCATTGCGGTACTCCCGTTGTGGGCGTATGCTGGCCGCGCATAGGCTACTGGGTGCGGAACACGGGCGTTCCGGGGGGGGCTGGGCATGCGAAAATCACGAAGGGCGGACGACGTCGAACTCGCGCGGGCGGTAGCGCGGCTTGCGCTGGCCGTAGCCGCATTCGTTGGCCTCGCCCTTTCATCCCCCCGCTCCTCGACTGCCGCTGCCTTGGCCCCGGCCGCCCCTGCTCCCGTCCCTATCTCCAACGAATTGAGCAACGTCGCATCCGCCAACGTTGTAACCGCCGACATCGCTTCCTACGCCGCCGGCCCGCCCGAACCCAACGCCCCCGCCCTGTCCGCGTCCGCCTTGTCCGCGCGCTCCAGCGCGCAGCTGGGCGAGCCGATCGTCTTCGTCGCGCGCGACTCCGCGGCCGGCAAAGACTGCCTGCACGTGATGGGGCTCGACGGCGCCGGGCGGCGAAGCGTCACGTGCGAGCCCGTCGCGCCGGCCGCGCCGGCCTTCCATCCGCTCGGCCATCGCATCGCCTTCTACGATTTCCGGGACGGGCCTGACGCCCCGGCATCGCTCTGGGAAGTCCAGGTCGACGGCACCGGACTGCGGCCGATCGGCGGCGCGTTCGCCTACGGGCGCGACGGTGACCGTGCCTGCGGACGCTTGCCCCGCCCGTCTTGGCACCCCGCCGGCGCCGAGTTCCTGCTTGCCGCTCGTGCGCCGCTACCCGACGCGAACGCGTGGCGTCTGCACGTCGTGCGCACGGATGGCAGCGGTGAGACCGAGCTGGATCTCGGTGCGCTCCTCGCGGGCTCGGATGGATGGAGCTGGGCCTTCGGACGCGCCATCGCGCGTTCGGGCGCCGGCACCTACGCGGTCGCCCTTCCCGGCGCCGAGCCGTGGCCGCTACCCGCCATGGGCCCCCACCTCGCCGCCCACCCAAACGGCCTTTCCGCCGTATTCCGCGCCTCCTGCGACGGCCCGCTCACGTGGGCGACGACGGACGGCATGTTCCGTCGCGACCTCACCGCGCCACCCGGCGCCGGCTGGCCGGCCTGGCTGCCCGACGAGCGCGTGATCTACGAGCACATCGGCCAGTTGTGGACGACCTGGCCCTACGGCCCGGAGCCGACCTCCCTCGGCGTCGGCCGCGAACCGCACGCGCTCCCGCCCGGTCTCGGCAGCGCGCCGACCCGCACGCCGACGCGCACCCCGACACCGTCGCCGAGCGCCACCGCGACCGCGACACCGACCCGCACGCCGACGCCGACGCGCACCGCCTCGGTCACGCCGACAGCCACCGGGACCGCAACGCCGACCCGCACGCCGACGCCCACCCCCCCCCCCCCCCCCCCCCCGCCCCACGAAAGCGACAGCCCCAACCTCGTGTGGCTCGGCGTGAATATGGCGAACACGGTCTGGGTAACCACGGTCCGCACGTTCCTGGCCGACGAACAACGGTGCCGCTATCCCTGCGGCGGACTGTGCCCCAGCCCCCTGGCGGACAAGCAATTCCTTTTTGGCCCCTTCGCCGGCCGTGACGATGCCTTTGCGCACACGTGCAGCTTGATCAGCGATTGGGGGCGCTCCGCGATCTCCAGCCCCTGCCCCTACTGGGCCGATCTGGGCGGACGTAGGGTGAGCCTGAGCTGGTCGCCGGGCGGCTGCCCCACCACGGGCGGTCCCGTGCCGCCCGTCGGACCGTTGCCGCCCTGCCCGACGATCACCCCGCGCCCGACCGCAACCGCGACGCCCACCCCAACGCCGACGCCCACGCCCTTCCCCAAAGTCCAGTCGGTGCGCTCCGTGTTCGGCGGCATCTTCCCGCACCGGGAACCCTACGCGAACCCCTACGACGTACTCGTCGACTGGGACGGCGAGGCGCCGGGCTTCGTGCGCTTCGAGGTCAACGGGAGCGGCAAGGACCTCTCGGCAACGCTGCCGCTCACGCGCCACTCGATCAACATGGGCACGGAGCTGCGCGCTCATCCTTCAACCAACCGAATCCGCGTCATCGCAGAGGACAGCCGCGGCGTGCGAAGCGCGCCCTTCGAGGTCACGGCCGTCGCGGCGCCGATTCCTGCCGCGCTCGTGCTCGCCGTGTCCGCCAAGGCCGAGACCCCAGGCCCGCTCTACGACCAGCCTGCCCATTGGGAGGGCAGCTCCCAGATTCCGCCTGGCGCACCGCTGGAGATCGCTACGCCCTTCCCTTCCATCCTGGAGGGCTTGATCCCCTGCGTCGACGGCACGAAGCTCGGCCTGATTGGTGCGCAGATCACCGTCAAACACGCGCTGGCTTCCCACATCGGCAGCAGCCTCAGCGAGGGGCTCGAGCGCACAGAAGGCGTGGGCAAGGGCACCGCCAGCGTCTTCATCCTGACCTTCCCAATCACGCTGTCCGCGACGCGCAAGAGCCGGCTGTTGCCGCTCGGCCTCGACCGCGCCCTGCTCGAGGTCGAGGCGCGCGGCGGTGCGGCTCGCTCGTGCACGATGACCATCGAGGACGCGGCCACGGCCTTTCCGGGGCTCGGCAAGGGCCTGGATTGGTTGGGAAAATTCTCGGTCTTCCGCCGCCTGATCTCCTGGCTGCGTGACGTGGCCAAGATCACCGTCGCGGCGGGAGGCGAGTTGGCCGGGGCGATGGCCTTTGATGACCAATGGGCCTTGCAAAACACCCGCATCGACCTCGGCGGCAGCCTGAAGGGCGTCGGATCCAGCACGATCAAGAAGGACGTGCTGTCGCTAAGCCTTGGCGTGAACGGCGGAATCACGGGCGGCATCCAAAGGCCGGCCAGCCCGCTCTTTTACAAATGCATCATCCAAATCGGCGGCGAATGGGCCATCAGCCTGCCCTTCCTGGACG
>JAJCYU010000347.1 GCA_029262755.1 Anaerolineae bacterium | reverse complement strand
TCAACGGCGGAGCCGCCATGTGGTTGACGATGCGGGCATAATTGCGCCGAATACGCAGCGGCTCGGCATGCCCCGTCCGCGGCAGCGGCGTCACATGCTCCAGCGTGATCTGGCCCTCGGTCACCGAAGTCTTCGCCATCGAGACGTTGCTCCTTGGCAGCGCAAATACGGGAGTCGTTCGAAATCTGCGGCGTGACTGGCCGCGCTCGCGAAACGCCGGCGCGGCTGGCACCCCATAGTGAAAGCGGCAGCGCGCAGTCGAGACCGAATTTCGATCTCAAGCCGCGACATGCCGTGATGAGGACTTTGTAACAACCGAATGAATATACCACCGGGAGGGTGCGGAGTCAATGGATTGTGGAGCCGGTCCGAATTGGCGGACCCGTGCCTATGCTATACTGTCGCCGTTCATATCGGGACCGTACGCACGCCTACCGGGCGCGTCGGAACCCATCCTCGAGGAGCCCTTGACCACTCGTGATTGACTCCAATTCTCCGGCGATCCAGCAGCGCGGCGACGTCGCGGTCTTCATCGACTTCGAAAACATCTACATCTCGGTGCGCAACCGCTACGAGGCCAATCCGAATTTCGAGTCAATCATGGAGCAGAGTCAGCTTCATGGCCGGGTGACCATCGCGAAAGCCTACGCCGACTGGTACCGCTATCCGCGCGTGACCAACGCGCTGTACGCGAACGCCATCGAGCCGATGTATGTGCCGACCTATCACTACGATCGGGACAGGGGCCGCACCGGCAGCGCCATCAAGAACTCCGTCGATATGCACTTGTGCATCGACATGATGAAGACCCTCTATGCCTACGACAATATCACCACGTACGTGTTGGTAACGGGGGACCGCGACTTCATCCCCTTGGTCAACGCGATTCGGCAGCAAGGGAAGCGGACGTTGGTGATCGGGGTCGCGGACGCCACCGCGAGCCATCTCGCACAGGCGGCCGATCAATTTCTCTACTACAGTCAGGTCGATGAGGACATCGGCGGGGCGTCCGGAAAAGACGATGGGCGCGATCCCTTCGAGGTCTTGATCGAAGCGATCAAGGTAGCTCGCAAGCGCGGTCAGGTGACCACGCTCGGCACGCTGAAGCTACTCATGCTGGAGCTGATGCCGTCTTTCGATGAAGGCAAGTATAAGGATACGCAGGGCCGGGTCTACACGAAGTTCAAGGCATTCGTCCGCGAGGCGGAACGAACCGGCAAGGTCTCCATCCTTGCTTCCGGCTCCATCAAAGAAGTGCTGCTGCCCGATGAAGATCCCAACGAGGTCAGTCAGTTCGCGCCCGAGCCTACGGACACAAGTGCCGAGGATCTGGACGAGGTGGACGAAGGCGGCGCCGACTTCGATGATAAGGATTGGGCCGTCTTTGAAGAGGCCATGAAACAGCTCGATAACGCCGCGTTGTTTATCCAGATTTACGACGCGCTTCGCGGGCTGCGCAACAAGGAGATCATCGACCTCTCCAACCACGACATCAAGCGGTTGATCAAAGAGGCGATCAACGTCGGCCTCTTGAAGCGCGACACGCGGGGCCCACACGCCTACTATCAGCTCGACCCGGAGCTCCCCTTCCGACCGAGCGAATGAAGCCGGACGGCACACGTCTTGCTTGCTTCTCGTTTTTTGCATGACCCCGTATGTAGCCATCCGTGCGCCTGTCAACCAGGGAGGTAGCCTCATGCGCTCCGGGTCAGGTCGCCGTCCGTTGATCGTGGGAACGAGCTTGTTCGTTCTCGCGGCCGCCTACATTTTGCTTTCTTCGATCGATACACGTGGCCCATTGCCCAGCGCGGCGCAACGGCAGGCCGGACCGGTCCCGTTTTCCTGCAACCCCTTGACCGCTCCATGCCTACGGGTCGTCAACAGCTTCGTGCGCGCGGACGTGAGCCCGTTCGGATCGTTCACCATGGGCACGACGCAGGGCGATCCCGACACGGCTCTCGACGACGATAAGTTCCTGCTCTACGGCTATGTCGCCGGGGGCGGCAGTGACGTCGGCTCGAGCTACACGACCATCCACATGGAGGGCAGCCAGGGCGTGGAAGACTTCGTGCCGCGCGATCCCCGCGACGTTGTGTCGCAGGTACAGAAGGGCGATGCGGAGGTTCAGACCGTCTGGCAGACTTCCGGCGCGTATTCCTTAAGGGTCACCGAGACGCTCCGCCTCGAGCAAAATCCCTTCTCGGCCCGTTCGGATGTCGTCGAAGCACATTGGAACATCGCTAACGAGGGGCAGTCAGCGGTCGATGTGGGCGTGCGTTCGTTGCTCGACGTCAAGATCGGCAACAACGATGGGGCGCCCTACTTCGTGCCCGGCCTTGGCACCGTAACACGAGAGACGGCGTTCACGGGTACAGCGGTGCCCGCATATTGGCTCGCGTTCGAGGATCCTGCCTACGACCCGTCCCGACTACGGAGCGTGGGACTCCTCGACACGGAGGGTGTGACGCGCCCGGACGTGTTTACGATCGCCTATTGGCCGAGAATTCAGCGTGAACCGTGGCGCTACCCCGTCGACGTAACCCGCCCTGTGACCAGTGACAGCGCGGTTGCTCTCCTGTGGGAGCCGGTGCGTCTTGCTCCCAACGGCAGACGAGAGATCAGCACACGGTACGGGATCGCCGCCAATCGAGGCGGACGTGCGTTCGTCGTCGCCCCGGTTACGGCCCGGTGCACCACGTCGATGCTCGTTTCCTTGTTCGTCTCCAATTTCGATGTGGTCCCGCTGACGAATGGAACGGCCACATTGGAACTACCTGCGGGCATGACGGTCGCAACCGGCGAAAGCGCTACCCGCGGCCTACCGGACATCCTGCCCGGCGATACGACCTCGGTTGCCTGGCGCGTCACGATCGGCGGCACGGCCACCGGCGTGCGGAACATCAAGGTGCGCGCATCGTTCGACGGCGGCATACGCTACGACACGGAAGAAGTCGTCAACGTAACGTGCGATCAGCCCACGGCAACACCTGCGCCCACGAAGGTTCCGCCCACGCCGGGTCCAGCGCCTACACAAACGCCTTCGCCGGGCGCTTGCAATATCGTATACGGCCGTGTTCCCGTCGCCGTGATCAACGCGGCGCTGGCCAACCCGGAGCAAGTGTTTGGCTGGGAAATGCTCGCCAATCCGAACCTGCCGCCATCACCGGTGAACCCGCCACGGCGTCGGTTGTCCCTTCGCACGATTTCGAAACCCTATAGCGCGGAGGGTAATCCGCTTATCTATAAGGTCGGCTGTCCGTGAGCCAACGCGAGGCAACGTCCTCCGAGACGCGGCGTGAGCCGTCTTTGCTACGTAACGCGGCGTGACATTGCTCAAAGTTACGGGGCTTACGGATCCTGCGGACGCCGCGCGGGCTGTTGCCCTCGGGGCGGATATGATCGCATGCGTGTTTTACTCACGCAGTCCCCGTTACATCACGACCGCTCGCGCGTGGGAGATCCGCCAGGCCATCCCCGCTCGGATCCCGTTGATCGGCATCTTTGTCGATACGCCGGCACCGCTGATCCAACGCGTCATCGATCAGTGCCAGCTCGATGGTGCGCAGCTGTTTGGCGGTGAGGCTCGCGACGAGCTGGCCGCCTTACGCGGTTGGTCGTTCAAAGGCGTCGCGGCACGCAGCGTCGAGGAGGCGCAGGTGGCCGCGGATCTGTATCTGGATCGCAAGACGCGACGAACGCTGCGCGCTGCTTGGCTCCTCCACTTGCGAGGCGCCATCGCGCGCCGTTGGGACGTCGCGGGCGACCTGGCTGCGAGGGCGCCCATGCTGCTTGCCAGCGACCGATTGCGTTTGGAAGACGTGGCGCCGGCCATCCGGCGCGTCAAACCCTGGGGTCTTGATGTGTGGCGGAGCATTGAGCGAGCGCCAGGGGTTCTCGATGCGGACCGCCTGGCCGCCCTTGCAAGCAGCCTACGCGATGCCGATGACGGAGAACGTCGCTCTAGCGAGGACGCGAAGGCACCGCCGCCGAGTTGATGCCGGGGATTGACCGGCCTTGTGTCAAGGATTACCTCCGCCCAGTGGCCCGAGGCGCATCGATCCGACAGCAGTTCGGCAGGACGATGGCGATCTGGCGACGGATACCACGTCCCGCCCTGAAGCATCATGGGCGCCCCGCGACGACCCGGTCGGAAGGAGTAGAGGTTGCGAGTCGACCATAAGAGCCCGCCGACCGGCACCGAGATCCGCCGGCTCCGCGTCGCGCGGAACATCTCTTGGCAGGCAAGGACGCTGCTCGCTGTAACGCTCGCTACCAGCGTCCTGGGATCCATGACCGGCGCCGCCCCGCGTATCCTCGCGCAGCCCGATGACGCTGTGCCTTGGCTGTCGCTGGACGCGCTATCGCCGCGGGAACGGGTCGGGCAGCTCGTTGTGGTCGCCTACTACGCCCGTCCCGACGATCCCGAAGGCGACGTGTTTGCTCTGGTTGGCGACGACGCGGTCGGTGGGGTCGTGTTGCAAAAGGGCAACGGAATCTTTCGCAACGAACGAGGTCGCGACCTGCCCAACGAGATAGCCGGTCTCAGCGCGCGCCTGCAGCAACAGGCGCTTGAAAACGGATCCGGCGTGCCGCTCTTTATCGCGATGGACCACGAGGGTGACGGCAACCCGTTCACGCACCTGCGCGAGGGCTTCAGCGCCCTGCCGTCGCCGATGGCCATCGGAGCAACGTGGGACCCCACCGCCGCGGAGGCGATCGGGACGATCGTCGGGCGCGAATTGTCCGCGGTCGGCGTCAACTTGCTCTTGGGACCGGGGCTGGACGTGCTTGCCGATCCCCGTGTGGACAGCGGCGGGGACATTGGCATCCGCAGCTTCGGAGGCAGCCCCTATTGGGTGGCTCGACTGGGGGCTGCCTATGTGCGCGGCGTGCATGCCGGCGGACAGCGCAACGTTCTTACCGTCGCCAAGCACTTCCCCGGGCACGGAGGAAGCGATCGGGACCCCGATAGTGGCGTCTCGACGGTCATCGCCCCGGCCAATGCCATCCAATCGGTGGATCTTGTGCCCTTCGCCGCGGTCTCGGCCGATGCCCCGGGCGACCCGGACAGAGCCTCCGTCACGGATGCGCTCATGACCAGCCATATTCGCTACTTCGGGTTGCAGGGTAACACCCAAGCTGGAACGCCGCCGATTTCGTTCGATCGGGAGGGTTTGACCCTGCTCTTGGAGGGAGGGCCATTTGGATTCGCCGCGTGGCGCGAAGCCGGCGGGTTGATCGTATCGGACTCGTTGGGCGTACCGGCCGTGCGAGAGTGGTTCGCGCCGCGAGAACAACGATTCCCGAACCGCCAGATCGCCCGCTCGGCATTGATGGCGGGTAACGACGTGCTCTTGCTTGCGCAATTTGACGCACGGGGAGCCTGGGACCCACAGCTGCGCAACATACGCGATACGCTCGACTACTTCGAGGCGGAGTACCGTTCGGATCGTGCATTCCGAGAGCGAGTCGACGAGGCTGCAGGCCGGATTTTGCGCGCGAAAGCACGACTCTATCCCCGCCGCGAGGATGTCCCCGTCAAGCCGGCGTCCGGACTCTCGGACCTCGTCGGCGGCGAGGAGGCAAGGCGGACGGTGCAGTCGGTTGCGGACGCCGCGGTCACGGTGTGGAAAGCCGCGGATTCGCCGCCGAACCGAGGCGATCGCATCGTGGTCATCACGCCGCGCTCGATTGACGTCCGAACCGGGCTAGTCGATATCGACGATGGTCCTCTGTCGTGCCCGGACGAATCCTGCGGACTCGACGACGCGACCTGGCAACGATTGCAGGGCCTTGGGCCGACCCTTGTCGAAGCCTTGATGTTGGACGAGTTCGGGCCCGGCGGCCTAGGCATCGTACAACCGGAGATGCTTCGGTCCCTCGCGTTCTGCCAGCTCCATCAAGCATTGAGCCCTGTAGTGAACGCGACGCGACCTTCTCAGGACACGCAGCCCCAAGAGGAGCCGGGCCAAGGGGAGCCGGAGAGATCCGTAGGATGTGATCCGGCGCAGGACGATGCGGCGGTTGTCGATGCGCTCTTGCAAGCGAACTGGATCGTGTTCGCATTTGCCGATTTGGATCCAGACGAGAGCCTGCGCTTGCGAGGCCAACTCCTACCTCAAGTGCAGAGCCTGGCGCGCGTCGGAAACGGCAGCGTGGCTGTGTTGAGCTTCGGTCCACCGTACTACATTGATACCACCAACCTCGCTCAATTGGGTGCGCACTACTCCGCATACAGCAAGATTCCGGCATCGATTCGTGCCGCCATCGCCGCGTGGTTCGGAATGGGCGATGCGCCGGGCGCGTCGCCGGTTACCGTAAAGAACGCGGACTATGTGTTGGCGCAGGTACTGGAACCGATGCCGGGGACGCACTTGCAGATCCTTCGCAACGGGGTAGATGAGACATCGCCGAATGACCCCCATCGGATCGCCATCGAGGTGGACGGAGTGCGAGATCACAATGGTCGCACGGTTCCGGACGGTACGCTTGTGCGCATCCAGACCGAGCCGGCGGCATCGTTGGCTGCGGGGACGGTCTCGTGGGAAACGGCGAGCGGCGTCGCGCGCGGCGAGATCGAGCTCCAAGGTAGCGGCCGCGTCCTCGTGCAGGCCTCCACGGCGAGCGGCGCAACGGCAGGCGAACCGCTTGTCATCGAGCTGCCGCCTCCGACTCCCGACCTGCGACCCACGGATGAACTGACGTCGGACCACTTCGGCGGGTCGCCGGACAAGCGCAGCGGTGATCCCCCCGGCATCCCGCCCGATCAGTCAAGCGATCGTGCAGGCCGAACGCGTCCTGCTCCGTGGGAGCTCGCGGTTGCCTTGCTCGTCACGGTCGTGACGGGAGGCGCGGTCGCGACACCCCCGTGGCGCAAGCGCGGGCTGAAGGCGCAATGGGAGGCCGGGCTGCTCGCTGCGGCCGGGGCGCTGTGTGGCTACATCGGCTATTCGGTCGTGGTACTGATGGCTGCGCCGGGAGCAGTTCCGATACTGCCGGCCGGCTGGGATGTCGCGGGCGCTACATTGCTCGGCGGCATCGCAGGGCTGGTATTCGCCGAGGTGGTTGCGGTACTCAGGGCCGGAAGGTCACGGCCAGGGCGAAGAGGAGCAGGATCATGACGGCGCCGACGAGCGCGCCATTGGCGCGGATCGCCTGTGTCCAAGACAGTGTGATCGGCACATCCTGTACTGTACTGTTTGCGCCGCCATTGCCATTCTGTCCCGCACGAACGCCCGTATCGGGGACGGCGGGCGATATGAGCCTTCGTCGCAAGTCTTCTGCACTTGCCGGTCGCTTGTCGGGATGAAGCGCCATTCCTTGCGCGATCGCTCCTACCGTCGTTGCAGGAACGTCCGGACGAATATCCGCGATGTCACGCAGTGCGTTTGGATCGAGGAATCGATCGCGAGCGGACGAGGGCGCACGCCCCGTCAACAAATGGTAGAGCGTGGCCGAGAGCGCATAGAGATCGGCTCGCGGGTCGGCATCCCCTCCTTCTCCATACTGTTCAAGCGGCTGATACGGTCGCGATCCGCCACCCTGTACGGTTACCGTAATGCCGTCGGCAGGTTCGCCGCCGGTTGCGGCCAGGCCGAAGTCGACCAGCTTGATCTGTCCGTCCGGCGTAAGCTTGATATTCGATGGTTTGATATCTCGATGGATGACAGGCGGCCGCTGTCGATGCAAGTAGGAGAGAATGTCGCACAGGGTCTCGCTCCAAGACAAGACCTGACGCACATCGAGCATACGATCGCGCGATCGGGCTTCGTCGAGCAGCGCGGCCAGATCCTGACCGGCGACGAAATCCATCACCAGCACGCTGCGCTCGTTGTCCACGAAGTGATCGGAGACGCGTGGCAGGGCGGGGTGGTCGAGGCGGGCGAGCAGTACCGCTTCCGCGTGAAACGCCGCCCGGATCGTTTCGGCTGCCGCCGAACCGATCCGCGTTGGGAGCACGATCTCCTTGACGGCACATTGTCGGCCGGGAAGCCGCAAATCATCGGCCAAGTAGACCGAGCCCGCACCGCCTTGGCCGATGCGGGCAACCAGCATGTATCGGTCGTTGACCAAGCGCGCCGCGAACGCTGCGTCCTGCGACATCGAGGCTTCTTCCCTTTTGGTAGATCCGAGCGGATTCGGTCCAAGCCGAGGGTAGTAGTCCCTCGCAGAGCAGGTCAAGGAATCGGCCGTTCCCGCCTGCGGGCCACAGTCACAGCCAAAACCTCGTGGCCCCGTCGATTCCCATTCGCCGGCGAGTCCGTTCGATTCGCACCCATTCAGCAGCAATCTACGAAAGGAGGGATCGGATGAACGAGCGCGCGATGGTGATGGTACACGATGGTTCTGCAGCCGCCGCGACCCGGCAGGGTCTGCGCGAAGAAGTGACGACGATCGGACGATGGGACGAAAGCGATGTCTGTCTCGCACATCGCGAGGTATCGCGCAGCCATTGCCTGATCCGACACGAGGCGGGACGCTACGTATTGGTCGATCTCGGAAGCAAGAACGGGACGTTGCTCAACGGCACCCGCATCGAGCGAGCCGCGGTCTTGACCGACGGCGACGAGATCCTCGTCCCGCCTCATTTCAAGCTGATCTTCGTGGACCACGAGGCAACGGCGCCTGCCGCCGGCCGACAACGCGGTGTTCGTATCGATCCGGAGTCGCGCGATGTCTGGCTCGCTTCGCAGAGGCTGGAGCCGGCCCTTGCGCCGAATCAATTCGCCTTGTTGACCCTGCTGTGCAATCACCCCGGCAAGGTCTATTCGAGAACGGAGATCGCGGCCGCATGCTACCCCGATGCGCCGGAAGGGAGCGTCTCGGATCAGGCGATCGATGGTGTGGTACGTCGGCTCCGCTCTCGGATGACCGCGATCGATGGGGAAGGCGAGCACATCGTCGCGGTGCGCGGCCATGGCTTCCGTCTGCTCACGCCGGTGCTGCGGACGCGGTAGCGCCTGTCACGGCCGCTTGAGAGGCATCGTCTCGGCGTACATACCTACGTCCAGCGGCTTCCAGCCCGGGTGAATCGTCGATGTCCGATACCGATGCCGCGACACTACAAGGCCAGCACGTCCAGCGCGAGCAGTCCGAGCAGCAGTGGCAGATAGATTACCGATGCCCGGAGCAGGGCGCGGGCAGCAGTCCCGCTACGTGTGCGTTTCAATTGCAGTCCAAAGCCGAGATAGGCCGCGCCGAGCAACACGGCGCCGATGAAGTAGCCAGGCCCGGCGGGACCGATCATCGAGGGCAGAAGACTCACCGGCACGAGCGCTGCTCCGTAGGCAAGCACCTGCCATGTGGCCGCGTCGCCATCCGCGTCCACATCGGGCAGCATCCGAAAACCGGCGCGGGCATAGTCGAGCCGATACATCCAAGCGACGGCTAGAAAATGCGGCATTTGCCACAGGAACAGGATCCAGAACAACGACCACGCTGTTGCGCTGAGCGAGCCTGTGGCCGCGGCCCATCCCATCAACGTGGGAATCGCCCCAGGCACTGCGCCAATGACCGTCGAAAGGGATGTTTTCGACTTGAGGGGCGTGTACACCAGGACGTAGCTCAGGACCCCGGCAGCGGCCCAACCCGCCGTCTGCATGTTGATTCGGGCGAGCATGACGATGCCGATCGCAACGAGGGTCAAGCCGAAAGCGGCTGCACCGGCGCGCCCAATCCGCCCGCTCGGCACCGGCCGATCCGCCGTGCGGCGCATTTGACGGTCTGCCGTGATCTCGATTGCCTGGTTCAAAGCGCTGGCACCGGACAACGCGAGCAGCGCTCCCACGACAAGCGTCGTCAACTGCCAAGGCTTGGGATCGATGGCTCCGGCAATCCCATAAGAGAGCACGACCACGATCAACCCGAGCAGGGCAAGGCGTGGCCGGGTGAGCGCCATCCAGTCCGCCGTTCTGGTCGGCAACGCTCCGCCGGGAACGGGAGTGGGTTTCGTCCATGTCGTAGCGATCATTCACCTCGAGTGCGCGCGCTCCATGCAGAGGTCTCAGAGCGGCGTGAGTATAACGGACCGATCCAATCTCTAACGACAGCAGGGTCGCCCCTTCCGACAGACGGCTCCTTACACTTGACAGGATCGTCGCTTTGGCGGATAAACAGTCGCCGCTGGAGAGGGGGCCGATTGTCAGGTCGTCGTCCGGCGGCAGTCATGACCTTGACAGCATTGATCTGGTAGACTGGCCCGACGCTCTCGCAGGTGGGGGCGCGGGCGCGCTCTTATTGGCTCCCGCGAATCACGGCGGGTGCGGTTGTGCCGGCGCCGCCCCGACGCCGGAGATTCGGACCTCAGGAGGAGAACTGCCGATGGCTCTCTCACGCGCCACACGTTGTGCACGGGCGTTGTTTCTCGGTGTCAGCGTGTTTGCGTTCGCCGCCGTCTCGACGGGCTGTGACTTGCTCTCGAGCTTCAGCTCGGACGAACCCCAAGAAGTAAATGAAGAGGACGTGGTCAACGTCGTGTTCGGCGGCTGTCTGCGCGCATTCGGACGAGACGTTTTCGACGTCGCCGCGACGGGTGACGGCTCGACCGTACTGTATATTTCCGCCCAGCGTCCGCCGAACCTGGCGGACGAGGCGGTGTGGCGCCGCGACGACCGCGCCCTCTACATCCGACAGCTGAGTGAGGGCGGCGCTCCGCGTCTGAACTTCCTCGCGCGCACGTGGGAGGTAGAGGATACGGAGAGTCAGGTTCCAGCGTACTCCACCCCGCGTCCCGGGCAGTCGTCCGTCGATGGTTTCCGGCCCACGGAGATGATGGAGGGTGTTGAGATCTCGGAAGACGGCCGGCTCGTCGTGATTGCGGTAAGCCGGGGCAACAGTTCCACGCTCATGCGCCTGTATCAGGGTGCCGTTCCGGACGATGTGCTCAATACGAAGCTGAGCCCGAACGAAGATGGCGGCCTGGCCCCGATTCCGGTCAACAACGTACATCTATCGGAGCCGATTCAGCAATGGTCGTTGAGTCCGGATGGATCACGCGTTGCCGCCGAGGTTGGCACATTGGGTGAACTGCGCGTCTACGACCTGGCGGAAGGCCGTCCATACGTGTACGGCTTGGATGGTGCCAACGAGATCGTCGTGGGCGACACCTTGCCCGCGGAAGCACCAGACATGGATGATGAGCATCGCGCCGGTGTACTGCTGCGCGGCGGAGAGATGCACTGGTCGCCGGACTCGAGCCGCGTGGCTATTGCGCGCACCGTGGGCGTCGGTTCGGCCATCGTCCAAGTGCTCGATGTTGCAAGCGGCGAACTCAAGCAGCTCCGTCGCTACGACGCTACGGTCTTGACGGCGAACGACGGTCGTGACTATGAGGTGACGTGGTCGACGCCGCAGCTTTCCTGGTCCGCGGCGGGCGACAGCCTGTACATGTTGCAGACGCCGATTGGTGGTCCTGAACTCTTCTACAACAGTCAGTTCCGCGAAATCGACGCCGACTCCGGTCAGCGGCTCGGTGATGCTTCAGAGATCACGCGCTTTGCAAATTGGCGGACGGAGCCGGCCAACCTGATCAACATGGGTACGGACGAGTCCTTCCTGTTCGAGTGGGAGGACCATCTCTACCGAGCCAACGTCCCCGGTGGCTCCACGAACGGCCTCGAGTCGCCTTCGCAGCTCACGTCCTTCCCCGAAGGCGTAAGCGTCATCTACGACACCCCGCCTGACTACGTGCTCGAAACGGATACGGCGTACTTCCGCGTGATGGATCGCGGAACATTGCGTGTCGGTGAGCGCTCGCATGTGTCGCAGAGCGAATGTCCGAACGACGTACAGGCGGCGCCCGAGGGCGACGCCCGCTAGTTCGAGTCGCTGCTAGCCAACCGAGTGATTGACCGCCGCCTTCGGGCGGCGGTTTCTCGTTGTACGCACGTCGTTGGACGGTGCCGCTGGTACTCGGGCGCACTACTAGGTCCGACGAGGCGAGGCGGGCTGATGGGGAGCCGGTTGGGCGCAACGAACCACACGTGCTACGATGCAACCTAACGCTTGTTAGGTTACGGGCGGTCCCCATGATCGTGGTCGCCCACGAAGAAATCGCGAAGAGGAAGTCTGTTGACGACGACGGCGCGCGCTCACGAGATCACAACGGCGGCCGAGCAGTTGTTCGGGCGCCAAGGCTACCACGCGACGACGATCCGCCAGGTTGCGGGCGCCCTCGATTTGCAGGGGGGAAGTCTCTACGCGCACGTCTCCAGCAAAGAGGCGTTGTTGGCCGCGGTGGTCGAGCGATCCGCGGATCGATTCGATTCTGCGATGAGCGCGGCTCTCGACTGCAACGATGATCCGAGCGCACAGCTTCGCCACGCCGTCGCCGCACATGTAGGCGTGATCACAGAGAATCTGCCCGCGGCCACGGTGTATTTCCAAGACTGGCGGCACGTCTCGACGCCGCGCCTACGGCGGCTTCGTCATCGACGTGATGCCTACGAACAGCGCTGGCGAGACTTGATTCAGACCGGCGTCGGTGAAGGGCACTTCGGTTGCACGGATGTTGATATGGCCGCGCGCTTGTGCCTGTCTACATGCAACTGGGTGTACCAGTGGTTCCGACCGGACGGCGAATTGACGGCGGATACCGTCGCGGAACAAATCGCGGGACTCTTGCTGGACGGCTTGCGCCCAGCCTCACGTCCATCCATCGAGGAGAGCACCAAATGAGCAGCTCCGAGAACTCAGCCGGCGGTACCACCACGCCGCGCCTCGTAGCCGAGGAAGAAACCTCACCAGGCCAACTGGCGGCGTTTGAAGAACGCATTGCGCGTGGTGAGAAGATTGAGCCGGGCGATTGGATGCCCGCGCTGTACCGCAAGCAGCTGATCCGGCTCATCCAACAACATGCCAATAGCGAGCTGATGGGCGCTCTGCCGGAGGGCCAATGGATACCATACGCACCCGGCTTCCGGCGGAAGATGGCCCTGATCGCCAAGGTGCAAGACGAAGTCGGGCACGCCCAACTGCTGTACCGTGCGGCGGAAACCCTCGGCAAGCCGCGACACGAAATGATGACGGAGCTTGTCAACGGGGAGTCCAAGTACTCCAACGTCTTCAACTACCCTTGCGAGACCTGGGCCGATATCGCGATGGTGGGGTGGTTGATCGACGGAGCAGCGATCGTGAACCAAACGATCATGCAGACGGGCTCGTATGGACCCTACTCGCGTGCGCTCCAGCGGATCACCTATGAAGAAGCATTCCACCTCAAGCAAGGCTACGATCTTGTCGTGACGCTTCACACGGGTACGCCTGCGCAACGGGCTATGTGCCAAGAAGCGTTTAGCCGGTGGTGGTGGCCGCTCATGATGTTCTTCGGTCCTCCGGACCGGGCGTCGGTGCATACCGATATCTTGCAACGATGGGCGCTCAAGCCGAAGACGAACGACGAGCAGCGGCAGATCTTCCTGCGCAAATTCGTACCGAAGATTCAGGAGCTGGGGCTTGAGATCCCGGATGAGGACCTGCGTTGGGACGAGGATTCGGGCACGTGGCACTTCACGCAACCGGACTGGGACGAGTTCAAGCGCGTGATCCGAGGTGGCGGTCCTCTGAACGCGGAGCGTTTGGCTCTACGGCGCCTGCTGTACGAACAAGGTTCCTGGCTACGAACCGCGCTGGAACAGGCGGAGCAACCTCGGGCGGCGGCCTGATATGTACGGCGATCCGACAGCCGATTTCGAGAGCGATTCGAAGCCCGACGGCCAAGACGCAATGCCGCATTACTCGCGCGAATGGAACTTCGACCCCTATCACCAGGCCATGGCGTTCGCGCGGCGCCGCGCGCCGGACCACGCATCGGCGGACACCGAATGGCGGGTATGGGAAGTCTTTCAACAGGCCAAACGTGGTGAGCATCACGCCCATGTTGGTTCCATTCATGCACCCGATGCCGAGGTCGCGCTTGTGCTGGCCAAAGAAAATTTTGCGCGTCGCGGTGCGTGCGTGAACCTGTGGGTTACACCGGCGGATGCGATCCATGCGACCGACTACGAGGACGCAGACGTGTTTATTCACACGACGGATAAGCTGTACCGCGAGCCGGCCGGCTTTCAGGGCCTGCGCTCTTCCAGGATCCAAGGCAGTTCGCGTACGACCGAAGCGAAGGGGACGTCGACGTGAACGACCAAGAATCTTCCGCACCGATCGCGATGGCAAGTATGGACGATACGGCGCGAGCCGATTTGGCTATCGTCGTCCTCGGCATCGCGGATGACTGCATGTTGCAGGGACACCGCGATTCGGAATGGACGGGCCTCGGCCCCATCCTGGAGGAGGACATCGCCTTTTCTAGCATGGCGCAGGACGAACTTGGGCATGCCTTGGTCTGGTACAACTTGCTTGCAGGCCTCGGTGAGACACGATCGCCGGATCTGCTGGCGTTTACGCGCGATGCAGGAGACTGGCGCAACGCCCAAATCGTGGCGCTGCCACGCGGCGAGTATCCCTTCAGCCTGATGCGGCGACACCTCCATGACCTGGCCAAGGCCGTGCTCTACGACGGCCTAATCGCATGCGGGGTGGCCGAGGTGGCCGTTGCGGCGACCAAACTTCGGCAAGAGAAGAAGTACCACCTCATCCACAACCGGGCCTACATCGAACGGTTGGCCCGCAGCGAAACGGGTCGGGGCCCCATTCAAGCAGCGCTGGACGAACTGTTTCCGTTCGCGCTCGGCCTCTTTGAGAAGCAAGACGCGCACGACCGGCTGGCTGCTGCCGGATTCATCCCGTCCCAGGCACTGCTGCGTGAACGCTGGCTCGACGTGACCTGCAGCTCGTTGGCGGCTGCCGGGTTGCGACCGCCGGCCCATCGGGCCGAAGAAGCGTGGATCCCGGACGTAGACCCTCGCGTCGGCGGCCGTAGCGGTCGTCATGTGCCGGAGCAGGTAGCGTTGCTGGAAGCAATGCAGGGCATGTTCCGTAGCGACCCTGAAGCCACATGGTGATGCGCGGGAGCGGGTTGCTAGACGAAGCCGTCGTGATGCAAGCGCTCGAAGCGGTTAAGGATCCGGAGATCCCCGTCGTTTCCGTAGTGGAGCTCGGCATCGTGCAGGCGGTCCAAGTCGATTCTGCCTCGGGGGCGGTTGTGGTTTCGATCACCCCGACGTTTAGCGGCTGCCCTGCGCTCGACCTCATGCGCACCGCAATCGAAAGCTGCGTGCTCGACCTCGGTGCATCGGCCGTACGGGTAGAGGTCGTGCTCGATCCTCCGTGGACCAGCGACCGTATCGCGCCGGAAGCCCGGGCGCGCATGCAGGCTATCGGCCTCGCCCCGCCACCGCCGGTTGGCCGCTTCCGCACGGATATCTCGCTCACGCTCGAGCCCTTGCTCGCTTCCGAAGATCCCGTTCCCTGCCCCTATTGCGGATCGTCGCAAACCGTGATGGAGAACGGCTTCGGACCCACGATTTGCCGGTCTGCGCATTACTGCAACGGCTGCCTGCAGTCGTTTGAGGCTTTCAAGGCACTATAGCCTGGTACGCGCGGGCTGACTCGCCGTGCCTGCCCGCGCCAATCACGGTGCGGCCGGTGAAATTGGTGCGGCTGGTACGCTAGGGCGCGGAGCCCGATCGGGGTCGCCGGGCACCGGCTCGTTCCCGGCCAGGCTGTGCGTCCAGAGCATGACGAGATCGAGCCGCTCACCCTCGAGGGCGGTCGATGCCTGGAACGATCCGCGCGGATAGAAGTCCTCGCCTTCGCCCCAAAGCAGCATGCGCCCCTTGGCCGGTCCGGCATGGGAGATCTCCAGCCGTAGCTCCTCGCCTCTACGCACGCTGCGCACGTGCCCACCGTCCGACTCCCCGATGGCAGAGTCCCCGTCGGCGGAGTCCTGAACGCCAAGCTCGACGCCGAGCCAAACGTATTCGTCCGACGCCTTCACGGTGAATGCGCTCCGGCCGAGCACCGCACCCGCCTCCGTGACGACACGGAGGTGCACCCGTGTGTCGACTTCCGGAACGAGCACGGGAATCTCCACGCGCTGCAGCTCGTTGCTCGTTGCGGTGAACGACTGCGTCGCTTGAGCGCCCTCCCGATCCAGCGATGCGATCACGCGCCACGTCGGAGGAAGGATGCGCTCGAAGACCACCGGCGGAATTGCCGCGCGCGCGAAGCGATAGGCGTCTGGGAGCGTGTGCACGAGCAACGCTACGTTCAGCACCACCATCCCTGCGATCGTGCCGAATACTGCGCCGCTGCTGCGCTGCGGCGCACCCATCGCGGGCGTCGTCCCGGCTGGTTCACCGCTGTCGCCCCCGGGCGGAGTCCGCACGGTGCGAGGCCCGGTGCTATCCATCGGTTCCTCGCGGCCCCCGCGTGCGGTCCGCCGGTATGGCCTTCGGCGCAGCACCTCATGCCAGCCGAATCCACATAGGACGCACCAGGCCGGCAACGCGGGAAACAAGAGCCGGCCCTGGGTTTGCGGATCGACGGTCAGGTTGCGCGCGAATGCAACCCACGCCACGGCGACAACGCTCAACAGGGCCAGCGCCGACCAACGAGCGGGCATTGGGATCGACGAGGACGCCCGCACCCAGCCCAGTGCGGCGAGAACGTGCACCGCGACCCCGAGCGCAAGACCGGCCGGCGGCATGGCCACGTTCATCCATCCCATTCGTCCCCACGCCGACTCCGCGCTCAAAGCGAGGGCGCCCGCCCACGAAGCGGGTT
>JAJCYU010000346.1 GCA_029262755.1 Anaerolineae bacterium | reverse complement strand
CGCCAATACCGGTCCCTAGAGACCTTGCTGGCGGATGAGCTTGGGGTGGCCCCATCGGAAGAGACACAGGAGCTCGTCGCCACCCTGCGCTCGCCGTCGCGCGAGGGCGGCGAGCCGGCGACCGGGAAACGCAACAAGGGCGCGGCCGCCGAGCCCGATCACCCGCGATCCGCGATGTCGCCCGCTTCGCGCGGCGCGGTCGTGCCGAGCGGGACGATCACGGTCCTGGCGCTGCGTCAGGACGCCGCGGGGGCGTCGCAGGAAGAAGTCGCCGCGTTCCTTCGCGGCCTGAGTCGCGGCTTGCGCGGCTTGGACGGGGTGGTGATCAAGCCGGGCGTCGAGGAGACGCTCGCCGTCTTCGCGCAGGCGAGCGATGCCGCGGCCGCGGCGCAGGTCGCGGTGCGGGAGGCGTCCACGCACAACGTCGCGTTGCGCGCGGGCTTGCACACGGGCGAGGCCGGCGCGGAAGGCGGAGACGACGCGAGCCCCGTGGGACCGGTCGCCCGTGCGCTGGCCGGCATCGCGCGGGCGGGTCAGGTCATCTTGAGCGAGGAGGCGGCAATCCTCGCCCGGCCGGCTCTGGAAGGAGACGACCGATTGGTCGATCTCGGTCGATTCACCCTCACCGTCGAGACATCGCCCGAGCGGCTTTTCCATCTGCGGCGTGGTGTCCGGGGCCATACAGCGGCCGATGCGGCACTTCCGGTCACGATCACGCCGGCGCAAACCAGCCGGCTTCCGGTGCGCCTATCGCGCTTCATCGGGCGGGAGGAGGAGCGCGCGACGCTCTTGGCCATGCTCGACGATCCAGGAACGCGCTTGGTCACGGTCACGGGCATGGGAGGAACCGGCAAGACCCGTGTTGCCACCGAGGTGGCGGCCGCATGGGAGCGCAAGACCGGCCGAGCCACGATCTGGGTCGAGCTCGATGCCGTGGACGATGCCCGCACTATCGGCGCCGAGATCGCCGAGGCGATGGGCATCGCCGCCCCGGAGGCCTACGATGCGATGCAGCTCGTGCGGCGGCAGCTCGGTGCGGACGATGGGCTGCTCGTGCTCGACAACTTCGAGCAGCTGGTCGAGGAGGGCTCGCTGGTCGTGCGGGAATTGCTCGCCGGCTGCCCGCGGCTCACGGCCATGGCGACCTCGCGCGCTCGTCTCGGCCTGGAAGGGGAGCGCGAGTTCGCGCTACGTCCGCTCCCGATGCCCGAAGGGGCGCTCGATCCGGATTCGCTGGCCGACGTGCCGAGCGTACGGCTCTTCCTCGACCGTGCCCGCGCGACCCACCCAGACTTTGCCCTCAGCCCCAGCAATGCCGAAGACGTGGCGCGTCTCTGTGTTGCGTTGGAGGGAATCCCGCTCGCCATCGAGTTGGCGGCTGCGCGGGTCGGGGTGCTCGGCACGCGGCAGATGCTCGCCCGGCTGAGCGACCGGCTCCAATGGCTCGCCGCCCGACGCGTCGATCTGGGCGACCGGCAGCGATCGCTGCGCGGCGCGATCGACTGGAGCTACACGCTCCTCTCACCCGACACGCGTGCCGACTTCGCGGCGGTCTCGGTCTTCCGTGGCTCCTGGGATCTGGAAGCCGCGGAAGCATTGATGGACGATCCACTCGCGGTGGAACGCATGGCCGAGCTGCGTGATGCGTCGCTGATCGGAGCGGATCCGACGGACGACGACCTGCGCTTTTCGATGCTGGAAGCGGTGCGGATCTTTGCTGCGGAGAAGCTCGATGAAGAGCCCGATCGCACGCAGCGTCTGCGTGCGGCGCATGCCGCCCACTTCGCGACCTTGGCCGAGACGGCGGCCCCCGCGTTGATGGGGCCCGACCAGCGGGTGTGGCTCGAGCGCCTCTCGAAAGACGACGATAATTTCACGGCGGCGTTGGACTGGTGCGTGAGCGCGGTCGGCGATACCGCGACCGGGCTGCGGTTGGTCGGCGGCCTGAACTACTACTGGTTCACGCGTGGCTATCTACGCGCCGGTCTGGAGAGCACCGTGCGCTTGCTCGACAAGAGCGACGCGAGCGCCGAACCGGAGCTGGAGATCGGAGCTCTCCGTGTCGCCGGCGGACTCGCGGCCTTCCTGGAAGAGCGAGCCGTTGCGGCCCCCTACCTGGAACGGGCGCTCGCGCTCCAGGAAGAGCACGGCGAACCGTTCGGCATCGCCACCACGCGCTACCAACTCGCCGTCCTGGCGCACGGCATGGACGACATGGAGACCGCCTACGCGCACGCCAAGCTGAGCGCGCGAGGCTTCCGAAACCTGGACGATCCGCGGGCCGAGCGCGGCATGGCGGCCGCACTCAACATGCTCGGCTTATTGGCCATGCACCGCGGCGACATGGTCGAGGCCAAGGACCATCTGGAACACGGTCTCAAGATCGTGCGCGCAGCCGGCGACCAGCAGGGGGCCAAGCACGTGCTGGACAACCTCGCCCACATCGCCACCCAAACGGGCGAGCTGGACACGGCGACAGAGCACGTGCGCGAAGCGACGCGTATCGCTTTGGATCTGGGCAACGAATGGGGTGTGCTCAAGACGATCTCCCTCAGCGCCGCCATCCAAGTCGGTCGCGCGAACTACACAGAGGCCGCCCGGTTGCTCGGCGCCGGCGAGACGCACCGGCTGCGCATCGACCCACCGCATGCCGCGGAGTACGCGGCCACGCACGAGCGCTTGACCGAGATCCTGCACGAGAAGATGGGACCCGACGCGTTGGAACCGGCGCTGCGTGAGGGAAGGGCTTGGGACTGGGACGCGGTCGTGCGGGTCGTGCTGGGCGACGGGGGGTAGCATCGCGGGTCACAGCTACCTGCGGAGAACATCGCCGCGCCTGAACCGCATCTCCTAGCGCATCGCGAACCCCCATGTCGGTGTCGCCGGCGGTCCCAACTGGGATGGATCGCTACGTTAATTGTTGGGATCCCGCACACGCACCGTCTATGCTTATGTGAATCAAGCAGCGATTGTGCTGCCGGTCCGGACAGCCAAACGGAGCCATCCGCCGCGGCCGACGCAGCGTCACGATGTGGCGCTCGACCACCGCGAAAAATCCGCGTTTCGGACCTTCTGTACCCCCTTCAAGTCGACACTCCAGCGCCTGCTCCGGATGCGCGTGCGTAGGGTTTGGTCGCGTCCAGGAGAATATTCTGTCTTTCGAAGCACTTGGCCTACGGGCCGAATTGCTGCGCGCTGTGCGCGAGCAAGGTTACGACACCCCAACCCCCATTCAAGTTCAATCCATCCCGATCATCCTCGCAGGTGAGGATCTGATGGCCGGCGCCCAGACCGGAACGGGCAAGACGGCCGGCTTTACGCTGCCCTTGCTTCAGAACCTCATGGCGTCGCCCAAGCCGAAGTCGCGCCTCCCGCGTGCGCTCGTGCTGGTTCCGACGCGCGAGCTGGCCGCCCAGGTGGCCGAGAGCGTCCGTACCTACGGCGCCCACCTGCCGCTGCGCTGCACGCAGATCTTCGGTGGCGTCGGCATGCAGAAGCAGATCAACCAGCTGCGCCGCGGCGTCGAGATCGTGGTTGCCACGCCGGGTCGCCTGCTCGATCACGCCGAGCGAGGCACGATCGATCTGTCCAAGATCGAGATCCTCGTGCTCGACGAAGCGGACCGCATGCTCGACATGGGCTTCGTGCACGACATCAAGCGCGTGCTCGCGATGGTGCCGGCCCGCCGGCAGAACCTGCTCTTCAGCGCGACCATCGCCAAGGACGTCAAGGTCCTGGCCGACAAGCTGCTCAACCAGCCGCGGCTGGTCGAGGTTGCACGGCGCAACAGCACGGCCGAGGGCGTCGTGCAGATGGGCTATCGCGTCGACGCGAAGCGCAAGGCGGAGTTACTCGAGCACCTGATCAAGGACGGTGACTGGTCGCAGGTTCTGGTCTTCACGCGCACGAAGCACCTTGCGAACAAGCTCGCCGAAGCGTTGAACCGAGGTGGCATTACGGCCAGCGCCATCCACGGCAACAAGAGCCAGGGCGCCCGTACCCGCGCGCTTGCCGGCTTCAAGGACAGCACGGTACGCGTGCTCGTGGCCACGGAGATCGCGGCCCGCGGCTTGGACATCGACGGGTTGCCATACGTGGTCAACTTCGAGCTGCCGCACGTGGCCTCGGACTACATCCACCGCATCGGTCGCACGGGGCGCGCCGGCGCAATCGGCCGGGCCGTTTCCTTGGTCTGCGTCGATGAAGACAAGTTGTTGCGCGATGTTGAGAAGCTACTCGGCAAGTCCTTGGATCTCAAGGTCTTGCCCGGCTTCGAGCCCGACCCCCGAATCCGGGCCGAGCCGATCAAGAACGGTGGCCGCACGGGTGGCCGCAGCGGCGGGCGCCGGCCCAACCATCGCCACGGTGGTGGTGGCCAGAACCGTCGCTCCAACGGGTCGCGCAGCAACGCGCGCGGCTCCGGATCGCGCAGTACGGGCCATCGTAGTCGAGCCCGCGTGTAGCAACGACCTACGGCTCCTCTGCGCTACACGGAGCCCCACGAATTTCGACGAACAACAATGGCCCGACGGCCATGGAGGGTTGAGTGGCACGCAAACCGAACTACGCATTCGAACGAAATGCACGCGCCAAGGCCAAGGCGGCCAAGCGCGAAGCGAAGCGGCTCGCCAAGCTCGCCAAGAAGGCGGAAGAAGAAGCGGCGAACGAAGGTAGCACGGCGGCAGAAGGCGCGGACGGGGCTGAGGAAGGCGCCGCCGCTGCCGCTGCTACGACCGGTGCGAAGAAAGAAACACCGGCCGGCAAAGCCGCCGCGCCCGCACCGGCCGCGAGCAAACCAGTGAGTCGCCCCAAGCCCCCGACGCATACGGGTCGCGAGTAGGGCACACCAAGCATTCGGGTCGCCCGCTGAGGGCATAGAACGAGCAAGCGAACCTGCAAGGGCGACACGTCCCCTTGCAGGTTCGCTCTCTTTCTACTTGGCCCCCTCTTGACCGTCGCGCTTCGCGTGGGTCGAGCATCCAGCCGGACGAGGGGCTTCCTGCAACGAAGCGGAATCCGTCGATAATCGCCTACGCTCGATCCTCATAGTTCCGCGGAAGCGGTAGAATGGACGCGCGCGCCGCGCCGCCGGTTGCTCGATTCGACCCTCGCAGGAGCTCGCCCGTGAACCGCTCGACGTACCGATCCACTTCCGCCGACTGGCCCGAACTGCCCCATCTGGCCTGGCGCGACACATTGGACACCCTGCACCTGTGGACGCAGATCGTCGGGAAGGTTCGCATGGAGGACTCGCCCTGGATCAACCATTCGTGGAGCGTGCCGCTGTACATCACGGCGCGGGGCCTGACAACCGGCCCGATCCCACATGGCGCGCGGCTGTTCGAGATCGACTTCGACTTCATCGACCACACGCTGTCGATCCGCGTGAGCGACGGCCGTAGTCGCACGTTGGCGCTGCGCCCCATGAGCGTCGCGGTGTTCCACGACGCGTTCCTCGAAGCCCTGCGCGCGTTGGATATCGATGTATCGATTCACCCGATCCCCAACGAGCTTCCGGACCCGATCCCCTTCCCCGAAGACACGGTCCACGCATCCTACGATCCCGAGCACGCCAACGCGTTCTGGCGCGCCCTCGTGCAGACGCATCGGGTCTTCACGGAGTTTCGTAGCCGCTTCATCGGCAAGGTCAGCCCCGTCCACTTCTTCTGGGGCAGCTGTGATCTCGCCGTCACCCGCTTCTCGGGCGAGGGCGCGCCGGATCATCCGGGCGGCATCCCGCATCTGCCCGACGTCGTCGCCCGCGAGGCCTACTCGCACGAGGTCTCCAGCTGCGGCTTCTGGCCGGGCAACGCCGACGCGCCGGACCCGATCTTCTACGCCTACGCCTACCCAACGCCGGAAGGCTTCTCGGCTTGCAGCGTCCAACCCGACGCCGCCTTCTGGCTGGACGCCCTCGGCGAGTTCGCGCTGCCCTACGAGGCCGTGCGCAGCGCAGACGATCCCGACGCCGCATTGATGGCATTCTTGGAGAGTACCTACGCCGGCGCCGCGGACCTGCTCGGCTGGGACCGCGCCGCGCTCGAACGCCCGCCTGGCTATCGCCCGCTGGGCTAGGCGCATCGTTGCAATCGCCCTATAGGCCAACCAACCCCCCGTCTTCGCGACAGGCCACGGCCTCGGGGACCTCGACCTCCGTTCCCGCCACCACGCCCGACCGCTAGCGCAATACCTCGTCCAGTACGTCCACCAACCGGTCGACCTCGTCGAGCGTGTTGTAGTGGACGAGGGACACGCGTACCACGCCGCCACGTTCGAGCAGACCGAGGTCCTCGACGAGCCGGTACGCGTGAAAGTGGCCGTGCCGGATGCCGATCCCGTGCGGGTCGACCGCCTCGACGATCTCCGGCGCAGACAGGCGCGCGTGCGTAAACGCGATCGTGGGCACGCGCAGTGCGCGGTCGGACGAAGTCGGCCCGATGATCCGCAGGTCTTCGCGGCCACGAAGGAACGCCAGCAGGCGCTCCGCGAGCACTTCCTCGTGCGCCGTGATGGCCGCCCACGCCGCATCGCGCGCGTCGCGACGTGCGCGCGGATCGTCGGCGTTCGCCGGGGGCGCCGCGGCGAACCTGCGTGCGCCGTTGCCGCTCGAATCCGCGGTGCCGACGGCCGTCGCGCACGGCCCGGGAGCCTCTGACCGTGCGTTCAACCGCGTGTCCGGCCGTACCCGCGCCCCCAACGCCTCCAGATAGTCGACGATGCCCGCGGCGCCCCAGGCGAGCTCGTAGTTCGGGTTGCCCGGCTCCAGCTTGCTCGGCATGCGGTCGCGCGCGTAGAAGAAGTGGTTCAAGCTGCCCACCTCCAAGAACGCCTCACGTCGCGCATAGAGCAGCGCGAGGTGCGGACCGTAGACCTTGTAGAGGCTCTGAACGTAGAAGTCGACGCCGAGCGCGGCGACGTCCACGCCGCGATGCGGTGCGAACGCCACGCCGTCCACGCAGGTCCACGCACCGGCCGCGCGCGCCCGACGCGCGATCTCGGCGATGGGATTGATCGCCCCGAAAATGTTGGAGGCATGAGTCACGCACACCATCCGGGTGCGCGGCCCTAGGAGCGCGTCGAGGTCGCCGAGCGCCAGATCGCCCGTCTGCGCGTTGCGTTCCCAGAAGCGTACACGCGCGCCCACGGCCTCCAGCGCCAGCCAACAGCCGATGTTCGCCTCGTGATCGACACGGGTGGCGATGATCTCGTCGCCCGGCGCGAGCACATCGCCCACCGCTTCCGCGAGCTGCTGGAGCAGGATCGTGCTGGACGGACCGAAGACGATCTCTTCGGCCGACGCGGCCCCGACGTTCTCCGCGAAGCGCGCCCGCGCCTCGTGCAGACGCGCGGAGGCCTGGGCGGACACGCCGTAGCTCGCCCCGTGTTGCACGTCGGTGGTCAGCAGATAGTCGCGCACGCGGTCGGCCACGTTGCCGAGCGTGAGCGAGCCGCCGGCGTTGTCCATGAACACGGTGTCACCCGCAAGGGCAGGAAACGCGGCGCGCGCGAAGTCGAGGTCAATGTCGAGGTCGCGATCGAGGTCGAGGGAAGGTTGCACGTACAGGCTCCGGTCCGCGAGGGTTCTGAATCCGAGCCGGGCATTGTAGTGGAGCGGCGAAGGATCGCCGGATCGCGCTGCGACCTGCGCCGCAAGCGAACGCGCACCGGCCGCCGGATTCGCCGCCAAGGTTCGGACCGCGCAACGCGCCTTGAACGACTCGACGAGCAGCAACCCCGTCGGATTCGACTCCCACAGTGCGGATAGTTGAGGGCCGGGCTCGAGGACGGATCGTCCCGCAAAGGTAACGTCTGTCGCTTGGGCGGGACGACCCTGTGATCGATGGAGTAACACATCTGCGCAGAATTGAAGGCCGGCGCCCAAGAATTTGCTTGATCACAGGGAGAATGCCGAGTGAGCTTCGAGTATGGCTACATGTTTTTCGTGTCCGTCGCCGTTGCGATGGTCGCGATGGCCTCCGGGGTCGGCGGCGCGACGTTCTTCGCACCGATCCTCATCCTGGGGTTACGGCTCCCGCCCGAGGTGGCGATCGGAATCGGGTTGATCACGGAAGTGTTTGGTTTCGCCAGCGGGGTATGGGCGTACGCGCGCAAGAAACTCATCGACTACCGATTGGGACTCACCCTCTTGGTTGTGACCGTACCCATGGCGCTCGTGGGAACGTGGGCCTCCAACCTCATCGCGGCCGAGCACCTCAAGCTCATCCTCGGCATGGGCCTCGTGGCCGTGGCCATCAGCTTCTTGCGCGCACCCAAGCCCGAAGACGTGAACGTAATGGATGCGGCGATCGACGAGACCCGCGGCCAGGAACGCGGCGAGACCTGCCTGGTACCTTCCGACGGGGAGCAGATCTGCTACACCGTGTGTAACAAGACCGAGGGTCGGTTGATTGCCGGCGTGGGCGGGTTGTTCGTGGGCATGATCTCAACGGGCCTCGGCGAGCTCAACGGCTACTTCCTGCTCCAGCGCTGCAGGGTGCCCAGCGCGGTCTCGGTGGCGACCAGTGTCTTTGTCGTCGCCATCACCGCCCTGGCGGCGGCTTCCGGTCACCTGACGCAATTCCTGCAGGCCGAAGGCGATGTGATGACCACGGTGTTCAACATCGTCATCTTCACCGTCCCTGGGGTCATCGTCGGCGCTCAGTTCGGCGCGGCGCTCGCCAGCCGCATCTCGCAACACACGCTGGAACGGAGCCTTGGCCTGCTCTTCCTACTCGTCGCCATCCTCACCTTGGGCGAAGTCCTACTCTAACCATTGGAGCGAGACCGTGTACGACTATGACGTCATTTGGATTGGTACCGGACAGGCAACCGGCACGGTCGTGCCGCGCCTAGTTCAAGCGGGCAAGACGGTTGCGATCGTGGAGGGTGACCGAATTGGCGGCAGCTGTGTAAATTACGGCTGCACGCCCACCAAGACGATCGTCGCCAGCGCGCGGGCCGCGCATATGGCGCGACGTGGACCAGACTTCGGTGTACGAACCGGCGAGGTCAGCGTCGATTTCGCGCGGGTGATGGAACGCCAGAACACGATGCGTCACGGCGCGAGCCATGGCATGGAGAACTGGCTGAGCGGTATGGAGGGCGTGGACATCCACTTTGGCTACGGTAGTTTGGAGGACGCGAACACCGTATCGGTTGGCGAGACGCGCCTGACCGGTGAGACGATCGTTATCAACGCAGGCACACGTGCCCGCAACCCGCAGATCGATGGTATCGAGACGGTCGAATGGCTGGACAACGCCCGGTTACTCGACCTCACAGCCCTACCCGAACACTTGGTCGTGGTGGGCGGCAGTTACATCGGCCTGGAATTCGCTCAAGCCTACCGGCGCATGGGCAGCGAGGTCACGGTGCTCGAATACGGGCCGCAGTTGGTGCCGCGCGAAGACCCGGACATCGCCGCCCATCTCAAGGAGATCCTCGAGGGCGAAGGCATTGCGGTTCACCTCGGTGCCAGCGTCCAGCGGCTCGCGCAGCCGGAGAAGCTGCAGGTCGATGTCTTCTTCGAGCAGGCCGGCAAAGCGAGGCGCGTTCAGGGCACGCACCTGCTTTTGGCGGTCGGCCGCGTTCCAAACAGCGACCGGCTCAACCTGGAAGCAGCCGGCGTTGCGGTCAATGAACGCGGGTACATCCAGGTCGATGAGACGATGCGCACGAGCTCGCCGAATGTGTTCGCGGTCGGGGACATCAATGGCCAGGGTGCGTTTACGCACACGGCGGTCAACGATGGCGAGATCTTCTGGGACCACTACAGCGGCGATGACGATCGCACGCTCTCGCAACGGATCACCACCTACGCCCTCTTCACCGACCCTCCGTTGGGCCGGGTCGGCATGTCCGAGAAGGAGGCGCGGGCCAGCGGGCGCAAAGTATTGGTGGCTACCCGCTTGATGGCGAACATCTCCCGTGCCAAGGAAAAGGACGAGACCGCCGGCATGGTCAAGATCCTGGTTGATGCGGAGTCCGAGCAGTTCCTGGGCGTAGCGATCCTCGGCATCGGCGGCGATGAAATCATCAACATGTTCACGCCCTTCATGTACACCCAGCAGTCCTACAAGCTCTTCCGCAGGGTCGTGCTGACGCACCCGACGGTCGCCGAGCTGATGCCATGGATCCTGGACGACCTCAAGCCGCTCGAGGATGAGACGGCCGCGAATCTCTGACCGAACGGAACCGGACGCTTCGGGTCGGCCTGCGAAGTCGGCTGCGGCGGAGATCGTTGCGGTCGGTCACGCCTGCTCCAACGCGAGCAACATTGCAGTCTTGCCGACCTGTCGGGGCCCCGAAAAGAGCTGCGTAGTCGAGCCGCGCCGGATCGCGCGGCGCTCGTGAGGGTCACCCGGCCCGCGCTACTCCTCGCCGATCCCGCGTTCCACGGCATCGGCCACGACGGCCATGTCGTTGAGCAGTGGACGCAGGGTGTCCGCCGTCAGGTTGGGAATCCGATGATGGTGCACCAGGATCGTATGCGTGTCCGCCAGCACGTCGTCCGCCATCATCCCGGAAGACATCACGGATCGATCGATCAATCGCAGATCGCGCGAGCCCGTGCCCCAGCTGAGCACGAAATCCCGACGTCTGCGATGGCGATAGCCCTCTTGCACGAACGAGAGCATTGCGTCGCGGGCAGCCGGCGAGAGCGCGTCCGCTCCATCGTGCTGAAAGGCGTCGTCGAAGTCGCTGGGCTGCTTCTTCTGGTTCGTCAAGCGAATCACCTTGATCCCCAGGGGCGCGCCTACGCGCACTTCCATGACGACCGCTAGGACAATCTGCCATCGCTGCCCTTCGCCGGTGTTGCCGGTTGGCAGACCCGCGACGCGCAGCGCGAAGGCGCGACCGTTGTGTTCCCCGCCGTACCATATGCGCGATCCGCTGCTCTGCGCGGCAAGCGAGCGCACGCCGGCCGCCGGATCCGCCGCCAAGGTTCGGGCCGCGCTCCGCGCCCTGAACGTCTCGACGAGCAGTAGTCCAAGTGAGCCGAAGGTCACGACGAGCAGCACAACCATGCCGCCGCAGAAAAGCCCGAACACTACGTTTCTGAGTCCATGGCCCGAGGCTACGCAAAGCTTGGCCGGCGCGCAACCCCGATTGCGCAACCGCGGCCGGCGTTGATTCGCAGCCCAGCCGGTGGCACTCTCGCAGCGCGATGCGCGATGCGCGATGCGCGGTGCGCGGTGCTTGGGGGCGACGGGTGTGACGGTCGTCCCGGGCGATCCGGACGTCGCGGTCGCCGAGTCGACACCGGTGATCGCCGACACGAACGTCGCTGATAGCTCGTGCCCCGTAGTACGTTCCACGAACGACAAGCCTTGTATCACCCCGAAACACCCGCCACACCCAATCGCCCGCCACACCTGCCCGTGCCCCCCCCACGCCGAGGAGATCCGCCCGCGATGGAATCCGTCATCCGCCCATCGGCGCGCGCGGTGCGCAGCCTCGCCGAGAGTACGGTGCGCCTCGCCACGGATGCGCCGCGCGCGGCGGTCAACGCCGGCTGCGCGCGGGGCTACTTCCGGCCGATCGAGGAAGATGCGCTTGTGCACTGGTTCGGTCGCCTCCTTTCGCTGCGCGATGCGCTGTGGGAGGTCATCGCCGATGTCGTCAAAGCGGGCGGTGGGCGACGCGCGCTGCTCACGCGAAGGCCGCGCGACGCCGAAGAGCGCCGGCTTTTCCTCGTCGGCTACGCAGCTGCTTGCCTGCTCGTGCGCCTGGACCGTTTGCTGATCGAGGACGTTGCCACGCACGCGCTCACACAGCGCAAACTCAACGAGGGATCCCGCGAGCGACGCATCCCGCGCAAGCAGTACACGGCGATCTTCGAGGCGCTCTCCCACCCGCGCAACGCGCTGTTCATGCGCCGCGCGATGTCCGTCGCGAAGCACCAGCGCTCCGCCGTGCTCGCCGCGGCGGAGGGACCGGATCTCGCGGCGCTGCGTGAGCGCCTGCCTTGGCTCGAGGAGGCGCTGGACCCGAGCAAGTCGCGCTATGTCGCGCTGCTGCTGGGCTACCGCGACCACGCGTGGCGACGGCGCGGCGCATCGGCCGGTCAGGCGACCACCTTCGGCGTCCTCGAATCGTCGGGCCGGCTGGTGGCCGAGCTGCGCGACCGCTGGAGCGACAAGCGCGTGAGCGCGGACGTCCGCGAGCGAATCCGTGCACTGCTCGCACCCGGCGACGTGCTGGTCACGCGTCACGACATTGCGCTCAGCAACCTCTTCTTCCCCGGCGTTTGGCCCCACGCTGCCCTCTATGTCGGCAGCGTCGCGGACCGCGAGCGGATGGGCATCACGCTCGACGCCGAGCACGCCGCGCCGTGGTGCAAGGATCGCTGCGTCCTCGAGGCGCTCAAGGACGGCGTGCGCTTCCGCCCGCTTGAGGAAACCCTCGCCGTGGATGCGTTCGCCGTACTGCGCCCCCGGCTCGATACCCGGACCATCGCACGCGCCATCGAGCGGGTCGCGCCGCACGAGGGCAAGCTCTACAACTTCGACTTCGACTTCTTTCGCAGCGACCGGCTGGTCTGCACGGAGGTGGTCTACCGTGCCTACGACGACGTGCTTGCGATCCCGTTGACGGAGCGCTCCGGCCGGCCGACCCTCTCCGCGGACGACCTCGTCGCGCTGGCGACGCAGGAGGCGCCATGGGACGCGGTCGCGGTCTACGGCGCCGCCGGGTGCGAGGCGCGGCTGGTCGAGGGGGACGAGGCACAAGGTGTGCTGGCCTCGGCCGTAGCCCCGGAGTGAGCCCACCGGCGTGAGCCGGCAGTGCGCCTTCCGTCGACCGCGATTCCAGGCTGCGGGAAGCGTTGTCGTTCTATCCCTCCTATCCCTCCCGGCGCCCGGGCGCTAGGCTGCGTACCTCGTACCACCTGATTCGACGTAGACACCAACGATCCCCTGCCCGCGACAGGCATGATCCCAACCCCCGCCGGAGCCGTCATGAATTTCCTCCGCTACAGACGACGCGCAGCGCTTGCCGCGGCCGTCGGGACCTCTGCGCTCCTGCTCGCAGCCGCCCTCCCCGTCCCCACCATGCCGACGCGCGAGGATGCGGCCGCGGTGCGCGCCCAGGCGCAAGACCGCCGGCCAACGATCCACCTGCCGCTCGCGCTCGACAACGCCGGCCCCGCTCCCGCGCCGACAGCCCAGCCCGCGGCGACGCAGACTTCCGTCCCGCCGCCCACCGCGACGCACACATCGGTCCCGAGCCCGAGCCCGAGCCCGACCACGGCCACGGCCACGGCCACCGAGGGAGATACGATTGGGATGTACGGGCTCTCCAGCGGCTACGCGCGCTTGCTGTTGGGGGCATCGTCCGACGCGCCCGAGCGCAGCTTCCACGTTGGCTTCGCGCGGACGGCCTTCCACGGCGCGCAGCCCGTCGTCGGCGACTGGGACGGCGACGGGTTGGACACCCTCGGTGTGTTCGATCCTCGCATCGCCGCCTTTACGGTGTATGCGGAAAACGCCGCAGACGCGCCGGCCACGCGCTTCACCTTCGGCGTGCCGGTGGCTGCCACGGACGACGGCGGCTACTCCTTCGCCGTCGCCGGCGATTGGAACGGCGACGGCTCGGACACGATCGGGCGCTTCGACGCACAGACCAACGTCTGGACCCTGCGCGAGGCAAACGCCGCCGGCCCGCCCGACCAGACGTTCGCCTATGGCATCGGCCCCGTGCACCCGATCACCGGCGACTGGGACGGCGACGGTGTGGACACGGTGGGTGTCGTCGTGCGTGCGACGGGTGTCGCGTACCTGCGCAACACGAACGATACCGGCCCCGAGGAGATCGTCGTCGAAACGGGGCATCCCGGCTTCTTCCCCGTCGCGGGCGACTGGGACGGCGACGGCGTGGACACGTTGGGCATGGTCGACCCGGAAACGGTGGTGGTGCACCTGCGTGACGGTCATGGACCCGATGCCGGCGAGCTCGTGATCCCGATGGCCTCTCGGGCCTCGATCTGGTGGCCGGTCGCCGGCCGTTGGGACGTCGCCGGCCCGACCGGCGAGCACGCCGGCTTCGCGTGGCCCGCGGCCGACCCCGATGACGTCGGCATCGACCCCACGATGCTGGCCACCGCCTACGAGCGCGCCGCGGCCATCGAGAACCTGCACAGCCTGCTCGTCGTGCGCCACGGAAAGCTGGCAGGCGAAGCCTACTTTGATGGCTACGACGCCACGATGGCCAACTGCCTCAAATCCGTCTCGAAGAGCGTCCTCTCGGCGCTCTACGGACTGGCGATCGAGGACGGCCACGTGCGCGGCCTCGAACAGCCGGTGTCGGCCTTCTTGCCCGCGTACTATGCGAACCCCGCCGAACCGCGCCTCGGCCGCACCTCCATCTACAACCTCCTCACGATGACCGGCGGCCAGCCGTGGACCGACCCGACCCATCTGGGACCGATGATCGGCAGCGAGGACTGGATCCAACACGTTGCGGACTTGCCCTTCACGAGCAACCCCGGTGAGCGTTGGAACTACAACACCGGCCTGACCCACGTTGCCTCCGCGCTGCTAACCGAAGCGACCGGTGAGGCGACCCACGAATACGCCGCGCGCCGCCTCTTCGACCCGCTCGGCATCTCGGTCACCCGCTGGGACCAGGACACGGACGGCCGCGACTTCGGCGGCGCGGAAGTGTGGATGCGCCCACGCGACATGGCCCGCTTCGGCGAACTCTACCTGCGCGGCGGCAGCATCGACGGCACCCGCATCCTCGACGAGCGCTGGGTGGCCGCCTCCACCCGCGAGCAAGAGACGGCCAGCGGCGGCCACACCTACGGCTACTGGTGGTGGCGCCGCGACTTCGCCGGCCACCCGACCTACTTCGCCTGGGGCTACGGCGGCCAGTTCATCTTCGTCGTGGAAGACCTGGACCTGGTCGTGGTGACCACATCGAGCTGGTTCCGCGGCGCCGGCGCAACGACGAACGGACCGGTCTTCGCGCTGCTGGCGGACTACGTGCTGCCGGCGGTGACGGGGGATTAGGGGGAGACATGGCGACGATCGTCTCGGTAAACGTGGGGCAGCCGCGCCGAGTGCCCTCCGGTGCGGGCTTCGTGACGACCTCGATCTGGAAGGAGCCGCAGGCAGGCGCGGTGCGCGTCGGCGCAGAGAACCTCGCCGGCGATGGTCAATCGGACCGCGTCCATCACGGCGGGCAAGACAAGGCCGTCTACGCCTACGCGGCCGAGCACTACCTTGCCTGGCGGGCCGAGTTGCCGGGCGTTGACCTGCCCTGGGGCGCCTTCGGCGAGAACCTCACGCTGCGCGGTCAGAACGTTGAGTCCCTCGGCGTGGGCGATCGTCTACGCGCCGGCTCATCCCTGCTCTTGGTCACCATGCCTCGGGTT
>JAJCYU010000345.1 GCA_029262755.1 Anaerolineae bacterium | reverse complement strand
GGAATGGCAACCTGTTTATCGCATCCGTCCCAGGCCTGGATGCGACGGTTCCGATCGACCGCTGGATGGGCGGGCCCTTCCATATGCTTGGCATCGTGGATCCGCAACTGGCCTCCACCGGCTACGGGGAGTACAGCGAGTCGATCGGCATTTGGCGCTACGGCGCAGTGCTCGACATCCTGCGCGGCCGTACGGCTTCGATTCCGGCCGGCACCTACCCCGTTGAGTATCCGCGGCCGGGTGGCAAGGCCTTCTTGTTGGAGTACCGCGGCGACGAGTACCCCGACCCGTTGACGCCCTGCCTCGGCTACGAGGCACCGACCGGTGCGCCCATCGCGCTCCAGGTGGGATCCGGCGGCGGCAGCCCGCAGCTTTCGTTTTCGCTGTTGCTGCGGGACGGACTGCCGGTCCCGCACTGCGCCTACGATCCGAGCGACTATACGAACATCGATGCCGCCGCGGAGTCGCTTGGCTCGCAGATCCTCGACTCGCGAGACGCCGTCATCCTCATGCCGCGTGATCCGTTGATCGACGGCAGCGTGTATTCGGTGACCCTGGTCGTCGACGGCGAGTCACATGTTTGGAGTTTCGAGGCAGTGCAGGACTAGGGCATGCATTGGATGGGCGCGACCGGATCGGTGCAGCGCGCGCTTATCGGCGAGATCCATTGTCCGATCCGGCCCATCCCGAAACGTGCGCCCCGCCTGCCCGCGTGCGGGGTTATACTCGGGACAGAGGAGTCAAGTACAGTGGCACCCTGAACCGGACGGGCTCGAGCAGCGCTGCATTCGCCGGAGGCCGACATCGTACGAAGCTCGAGAACGAATTGCCCCTTGACGAATCGACCACGGTCGATACAATGAGCCATGCATAGGTAGGGATCGATATGACACAAGCCGACAGCCCGATGCTTTCTTTCGCCCGCGTCCTCTCGGATGGCACGCGCCAACGCATCATGCAGACGTGCTGCTGTTGTTGGTGTAGCGTGAGCGAGATCGTCGCCGCGATGGAAGGCGAGGTCAGCCAGCCCACGGTGTCGCATCACCTGGGTGTGCTGCGCCAGGCGGGCCTGGTGGAAACCCGCAAGGAGGGCCGCCAGGTCTTCTACACCCTCGATCAGTCCCGTATCGCCACGTGTTGCGGGGAGTTGTTGGTCTCTCTGGCGCCGGAGACCGCCGCGGCCGAGGCCATGCAGAAGATCGGGGCGACCAATGGTCGGGCCTAGGAATGTCGTCGTCATTCCTGCCATGCACATCGGGGCGTCGGTCCCGGTGCACCGCATGACCCGCGGGATTGCCTCAAGCGACCCGCGAGAGGAGCGCACGATGTCAACGAACAAGCACGCAACCGGTTGTTGCACGCCCGGAAATGCCACGGTGGTTGTCGTGGTCCGCGGCCAAGCCGGCTCGTCCGGCGAAGGTGCATGTTGCACCGTAGGCGGCAAGACCGAGAAGAGCGCGGATGCCGCTTGCTGCGCCGAAGGTTGCGGCGACGACTGCTGCAGCGAAGGCTGTTGCTGCTGCGGCGAGGGCTGCTGCTAGCACTACACTCGATCCGCGTGGCCGGCCCATGGTCGCCGTGCCCGCATTGAAGCTTGACGATTTGGCCGGCCCCGTCGCGCGCGCGACGGGGCCGGCGGTCGTGGGGTTGCAACCGTGCGGCTGCAGCGACCAACGTCGATCGAGCGACCGTCGGTCTGGATACGGCTACGGTCGGGACGCGAACGGGGCGTAGATGGGATGCGGGCCGGGAGTCGGCATCGCGGTGCCGGTCGCGACCACCGTCGACGCGGCGGTCGCGGTCGCCGTGGCCGACGCGCCGGGCGTCGCCGTTGCGATCGCCGTGGCCGTTGCCGCGGACGTCGCCGTCGCGCTGGGCGCCGTGGGCGGGCCCGGCGCCACACCGTCCGCGGCGCAACCGGGCTCGCCGTCGATGTACTCCAGCGCGCCAAGGTCAGGCGATCCTTCGCGCGCGCGGCCGCACCAATCGTCCGGTACGTCCTGGCGCGGTGCGCCTTGGTCGACCACGTTCGCGATGCCCGTCGCGCTCAGCCCGAAGTCCAAACGGTCGGGCGCACGGAACCAGCGCAGGAGCTCGGCGGTGGCCGCGATCGCGTTGCCGCGTTGGGTGGCCTTGCCGCCGTCGCGCTCGCGGATGCGGCCGTCCAGCACGTTGCCTTCCAGCTCCACGGTGGACGATGCGAAGCGGACGTCGATGCCGCCGGTACGCACGAGCGTGTTGTGCACGATACGCGCATCCGCCGCCTTGTTGAGATAGATGCCGACATCCGCGGGACAACGCGCGATGATGATGTTGCGCATCACGCCCCCTTGGTGCTCCGGGGTGCACGTACCGTCTTCGCAGATGCGGGCCGGCTGCGAGCCGCCGCCGCCGAAGCTCAGACCGAGGCGGACACCGCCGGTGTGCAGCTGCTCGCAGACGATCAGGTTGCGCTCGAAGAGGCCGTCGCGGGAATTGCCTTTGAGGAAGGCGGCGTAGCTGATGCCATTGCCGCCGCCCTTCTGAAAGTCGTGAATGTAGTTGCCGCGCACGATCCAGCGCCGCCCCCCGACGACGTCGATCGGGGTCACGGGATTGCCGGTGTTGCGCGCCGTCCGGTTGAAAAACTCCGTACGCTCGATCAGCACGTCGTCCGGGAAGACGCGCGTGCCGCCCACCTCGTCGCCGTTGGCCTTGATCTGCGCGTTGTAGTCGATCAACCGGTTCTCGCGAATGGTGGTGAAGTCCGCTTCGCCCACGATGTGGTAGGCATGCTCGCAGCGGTTGTGCGAACTGCAGGCGCCCTCGATCTGCAGGCGCTCAAAGGTCCAATGCGGCGCGAGCACGTGGAAGCCCTCGGGGTCATCGAAGCGCAGGATCGCCTCGCCCAGCCCCAAGGCGCGCACCGTGATTGAGGCGCCCGGACGGCCGGCGCGCCGCACGGCGATCTTGCCCTGGATGTCGTAGGTCCCGGCCGCAAGCACGATGTCGTCGCCCGGCTGTGCGGCATCGACGGCGGCGCGGAGCTCGGCGACGGTGGCGACGTCGACGCGGCGTTGGGCGAGGGCGGGGGCGGGGGCGGGGGCGAACTGGGCGGCGCCGTAGACGAGGCATGCGAGCGTCAGAAGGGCCGCGAAACGCATGGTGCGTCGCGGGACGGTCGTCGTGGGCATCGCATCCTCCGATAGGCGGGGGTGCCCGGGCCGGATCGGGCGGCCTGCGGCTCCGGGCGTCCCCGCCATTGTACCGCTCAGCGCTCCGCGGCCGGATCGGCCGGGCCGACGCGGACCACGACCAGCCCACCGGCGTTGTCGGCCACGAGCGCATACTCATCGGCCGACGTTTCCGCTCGCGAGCCGAGGCGCAGTCCCGCAACCGTCTCTGCCTCGCCGGGAGTCTCGATATAGCCCAGCAAATGGGGGGCGCTCGGGTCGGAGGTGTCGTAGACCTGCACACCGCCCGCTTCCGCGTGTTTGCGCCCTCGCGTCGTCACGTAGACGCGTTCCGGCCCCACGCTGACGGTCCAGGTGGTCAGCGGCAGCGGGATGACGGCCCTTTCGATGGGCGTGGCGGGCTGCGTGATGTCATACAGGCCGACCTCGCCTCCCCGCTTCACGATGAGGGTCGTACCGTCGACCCAGGCCTTTCGCCCGTGCGCCTCGTCAATGCTTCCGACTTCCTTCGGAGCACTTCGATCGGAGACGTCGACGATCCGTACGGAGTCTTCGCCCGACACGTACACCGTGTCGCCCGCCACCGCGACGTGCCAACACTTGTCGCAGAGATTGATGGAGGACGTCACGCGCGGGGCAGCCGGGTCGCGGACGTCGATGATGTACAGCTGCCCCTGGCCCGTGCTCCCGGTCTCCGCGGACGTGGACACATAGGCGAAGCCTTCGCTCACCTGGACGTTTAGGGCCTGATCCGTTCCGAGACCCAGACGGCCGACTTCCTGGAGATTGGACGGGTCCGACGCGTCGAAGACAAGCAGTCCGGATCGTTGATCGGCAACAAAGGCGTGCCCGTCGTCTACTGCGATCCGCCACAAGCCCTCGAATTCCGCGTCCGCCCGTCCAAGCAGTACGGGCCGCTCGGGGTCGGAGAGATCGACCGTATACAGCCGTCGCGGCAAGCTGGCGGCCACGTAGGCGACGTTGCCGTCCACGGCCAGGTGCTGCGGCCGGTCCATCGCGGGGAGCGCGCCCACCCACCGGGGGGAAGAAGGATCGGACAGGTCGATGACGCTCAGGAACGCGCGACCTTCGCTGCTCTTCTGGAAGTGCGTCACGTAGGCGTGGTCGCCCACGATGGTGCCGTCGATGACCTCGGCCGGCGTCGCGACGTTCGCGATGGTGCCCAACGAGCCTGCCTCGTGCCGTACAACGTTGAGCCCCTCGTCCCGACGACCGGCTGCCAGCACCAAGTCGTCGCCGGCGGCCAAGCCCTTGCCCAGGCTTGGGAGATCGGCCTGGTCGATC
>JAJCYU010000344.1 GCA_029262755.1 Anaerolineae bacterium | reverse complement strand
TCGCGGCCGGCAACGACAACGCGGACGACACGCTGAAGGCGCTCATCCTCGATTTCGTCGCCGGCGACGACCGCCAGGGAGCCGACGGCGCGTGGCTGGTCACGAGCAGGGCGCGCACCAACATCGGTTCGGACCTACGCGACGTGCGCATCGTGACGCCCGTCGAGGCGTGGATGGTCGGCGAATTCGGCAACGAGCCACGCTTTGCGCCGGGCCGGGAGATCTGGTCCGCAAGCGGTATCTCGGGCGTCGATCATCTGTACGCCGTCGACCTGACCGATATCCACTACGGCTGGGACGGCGGCCAGCGCGGCCGCATGAACCATTACGACGGCAACTGCCACGATGGGGACACTGCGACGCCCTGTTGGTTCGACAACCGCGGCCGCCCGGTGCGCTTGCTCCCCGAAGGCAGCACGGTGAGCAGCGCGATCCGTGCAATCGCGCTCCAGGCACGGGGCCGGGGCTGGCTCGCGGGAGACCTGATCGGCCGACGGAGCTATCTGGCCTACTTGCAGCCCGACGAAACTTGGTATGTGCCCGAGCTCGCCGACGATCCCGGCGAGGACTTGTTCGGCCTGTACTTTGCGAACCACGACCGAGGCTGGGCGGTAGGCGATCACGGTACGATCCTCGGCTACACCGTCCCGGAGCCGACGGCGACATCGACGAGCGACGTGTCGGCGACCGCGACGCTGACAGTGACGGCAACCTCGGCGGCGACATCGCCCGCGACAGGGACGCTCACACCGGAGGCCACGCCCGTCGCGACGGCGACCTCCGCGGCTACCGCATCGGCCGTCGCGACCGTTGCCGTGACGGCAACATCGACTGCGACGGTCGGCGCAACGACCACTCAGACCGCAACATCAGCGGATGCCACCCCGACCTCCGCGGCGACGACGGCGACCGCTACGCGCACGCCGGGTCCCGCGGTGACCGAGCGCATCTATCTGCCTTTCGGCTGGCGACGGGCGCCGTAGCCGGCGTTATCACCCACGCCATCTCAAGATCCACGGCGGATCCCAACCCTACGGTGGCACGTCGTCGAACACCGGCAACGACGTCGGTCGGTCGGCGCCCCACAGGCCCCGCCGGGCAGCACGCGCGTCGTTCTCGGCCGCGCGTAGGCGGTCGGCGTGGCGGCGGTCCGGGGGAATCGACTGGGCGTGGCCGAGGCCCTCGCGCACGAGGAGTTCCGCGACCAGCTCGCGGCCGCGCCATACGTGGCGCAAGGTGCGGCCGTAGTGGTCGTTGTCGCTTATGTCACGTTCGAGTCGAATGGGGCGGCCGGCCACGAGTGATTCCAGGCGATCGGCTGCCTCGCGGCCGAAGGGCTGCGGGCGCTCCAAATCCGGATGCACGGTCTCCGGCGTGTCGATGCCGAGCAGCCGCACGGTTCGGCCATCCTCGAGGACGAGCGTGTCGCCGTCGATCACGGTGCGCACCGTGCCTCGCTCCGCATCGGCCGGCGGGCCGGCCAGGCGCGCGGACGTCGCGACCTCGCGCCATGAGTCGCGCAGACGTTCGCGGTCGCCGGGTACGAACAGGAGCCAGGCTACGATGACAAGGACTCCGAGACCGAGCCTCTGGGCAAGGTCGGTGGCGGAAGCATTGGCGATGGCGTTTGCAATGGCGAAGGCATTGGACTTGGCGACGCAGGCGCTTCCTTGCGATCCAGTGGGAACCAGGACTCGGCGGGTGGGTGTGCGCATGGGAACACGGTATCCGCCATCATGGGGGCGTCGATAGGGGGCGCGCGCCATGATTGCGACAGCCGGGCGCCACGCGGGGACGTGAGGCGAGCGCTCGTGAACATCCGGTGTAGGGAGCGATTTGCAGGCACCGTAGGTCCGATCGGAGCCCCGTCGGATGGGATAGGTTCCGGCATGCAGCTTCTGTACTCGACCGCTCAGCGAGGAGCTCGCGTGGACGATCCAATCGACTCGACCCGATGGCAAGTCAAGCGCACCGTGGCGGCGCGCGAGCGCCGAATGACGCCTCGCGATCGACGCGGGCCCACCTCGCTCGTCTCTTCAGGCACGCCGGTTCTACTTCCCATTCTCGCAGCGATCGCGATCATTGGCGGCATGCGCGCGCTCAACCCGCGGCCCGGCTCGGCCATCGCGGTCGACGCGGCAACTCCGGGGCCCGTGCACACGGCAGAGAGCGCGCGACCGAGCGCGGCCGAGCCGCACGCAGCGTTGGCGCGACGCAACGTCGATGTCGACGTCGGCGCCGCGTCGCGATCAAAGATGTACACCTCCACCGACGAAGCGTTCCTCAACCCCGAGCGCGGATTTCACGACAACATCGATCTCGTCGACGAGACGGATCTGGGCTGGGTGCGGGAGAACGGCTTCACGATCGCGCGGAGCTACATCCGGCTGGACGCCTACCGCGATCGCGATATTGCGGCGGCGGAGCTCGCCCGCATCGCGCGCGGCTTCGATGCGGCGCGCGCGGCGGGGATCAAGATCATCCCCCGCTTTGCCTACAACCATGACCTGGGCGAGGACGATACAACGATGGCTTGGGTTGCGCGCCACCTGGAGCAGCTCGCGCCGCTGCTGGAGCGCCACGCGGATGTGATCTACGTGGTGCAGGCCGGCTTCGTGGGGGCGTGGGGTGAATGGCACGGCTCGACGAACGACTTGGATTCGCCGGAGAACAAGGCGCGTGTGCTCGCGCTCTTGCTGGCATCCGTGCCGGTCACGCGAGGCGTCCAGCTGCGCTATCCGGCCGATCTGATGACGCGCTTCCCGACGCCGCCAAGCGCAGCGGGAGAACTCGCGGACCCCGCGCAACGACGGGTCGGGCACCACAACGACTGCTTTCTCTCCAGCGATACGGACGTCGGCACGTATTGGCCGCCTTCCGAAAAGAACGTCATGCAGCGCTATCTCGATGCGCTCACACCGTGGGTGGCGGTGGGCGGCGAGACCTGCCAGGTCTCACCCGACGAAGCACGCTTCGAGTGCGCATCGACCCTCGCCGAGCTGGAGCGATTCCATTGGGACTACCTGAACCCGCATTTCTACGAGCCAGCCGTTGCGGGCTGGCAGGCGGAAGGCTGCTACGCCGAGATCGATCGGCGTCTCGGCTATCGCTACCGGCTCACGTCCGCGTCGTCGCCGGCAGCGGCGGACGCCGGCAGCAACGTGGGGATCACGCTGACGCTGGCCAACGACGGCTTCGGCGGTATCGACAACGATCGACCGGTCCGGCTCGTGCTACGCCGTGCCGGTACGGGGAACGAGACGGGCAGAGAAGAGGTGATCGACGCGACTCTTGCCGTGGTCGCGCGTCACGGCGTCGACGAAGATGCGGGCGGCGAGCAGGCATCCAGCGGCCCGTTCGTCGCGAGCGACGTCGGGCTTCGCGCCTGGGCGCCCTGGCCGGGTGCCGCGGCCACGGTCCGGTTGACGTTCACGCTACCCGCGGGGATCGAAGCCGGCGAGCACGCGATGGAGCTAGCCCTGCCCGATCCGGCGCCCTCCCTCGCCGACCGACCTGCGTACGCGCTGCGCTTGGCGAACGCGGACATCTGGCGACCGGACACCGGTCGTCATGCGCTCGGCCTCGCGCTCACCGTCCGCGAACAGGCGCGCGCTACAGCCACGACGGGTGCGACGGCGACGGCGGGTGCGACTGCGACGGCGGGTGCGACGCCGACGGCCACCGTGGGCGCGGCGTCGACCGCGACGGCAGGCGCGGAGGCGACGGCAACCCTCGTTGCAGGATCGACGTCGACCGCCACGCCGCGCCCGGGCTCGTCGCCGACGGCCACGCCGAGCCGGGCGGCGCCGGTCGGGACGGGGGTGCCGGACGAGTCGCGGCTGCTCCATCTTCCGTGGTTGGCGCGCTAGCGGTTCGTGCGCGTAGCACGCCATGCGGACGCCGATAGGGCGACCAGCAAGCGATGCGTCGCCGGCGGTCGCCCCATAGTTTTCCCGTGCCTACATTGCCTGGGAACTCGCGCTTACGTCTCGTGCTCTTGCACCTACATCGCGGAAACCCGTACCTACGTCCCCTGCCCTAGCGCGCTCCGCTCGAGAAGACCAGACGCTCGCCTTCCGTCGTGGCAAGGACGAGGTCGTCGATATCCATGGAGAAGCCCTTGACGTTGGTCAGAGCGGCCACGTAGGCGTCGTGGAGTGAGCCGGGCGGACACATGGCGCGGGTGAGGGCCATCTCTTCCAACGTGAGAGCAGGGCCTTCGAGGCGGTAGGAGCTGCGGCTCTGATTGCAGTCGGCCTGCACGAGAGCAATGCCGGCATAGAGTTGGAGCGTGTAGTCGTCGGGGTTGCCGGGGGCGAGCACGGAGCCGTCGGACAAGCGCAGGCTCGTCAATCGCCACGTTGTGTCCTCGATCGAGCGGCCGTCCGTGGATCCCTTGCCCGGCGGGATCGCGGCGGCGGCGCCTTCGTTACCGGCGCCGGCTTCACCCTCACCGCCGGCTTCGGCCCCACGATCGGTTCCAGCCTCCCCCTCACCGTCCTCTGAATTTCCCTCCTCCGGCTCGCCCGGGGCGCGTTGTTGGGATCGAGCGAGGGCGTGGAAGAGCGCGTAGCGGCGGCCGGTGGAGCCCCAGCGGTCCTCGTCATAGTCGACGGCCTCCAGGTAGGCGCCGGCGACCGCCAGCGTGAAGGTGATCGGCTGCGCGTAGTCGTCGGCACCGACGCGGTTCGTGAGGCGGACCTGGGCGTTGCCCTCCTCGTCGATGGACCATGTGCCCTCGTCCACGATCGGGGTTTCGTCGTTGAGGTAGTCGGTCGAGATGCGAGCCAGGTCGTTGGTGCCCAGCAGCAACGTCTCATCCAGGCCACAGCACGACGCGGAAGGGGAGAAGTGCTTGTAGTGACCGAGCAGCTCGCCCGTTGCAAGCTCCGCCGCGGCGCCCTCTTCGTCGTAGGGCGGCTCGACGCCAAGCGCGAGTGCTTCGAAACGCCACCATGGGCCGAGCCACTCGTCCGATGTGAGGCGGTCTTCTTCGACCCGCAGGCCGTGCGACGTCGTGGCGGCATAGGCCTCGTCCGGCGTACCGGTGAGGGTCAGGACGACGCGCTCCGCGCCGTCGGCGCGCCAGGTGCCGATCTCAATGTTGGGTGCCTCGTCGTTGAGGTAGTCGCTGACCAGGCGCAAGCCGCCATCCGCGTCGAGGTGCAGGGTTGCGTCGAGGCCGGGGCTGGATGCGCCGGGGAAGAATCCCTTGTAGGCGCCGGCAAGGTTGGGCGCGGGCAAGGTGGGCGTCGCGGCGACGATCTGGGGCGAATCCTCGATTACCGGCTCGGCGGTCGGGTTCGTCGCACCGGTTTCGTCGCCCGACGCGGGCGCCGCGCCGTCGTCCTCCGCCGCAGGGCCGCAGGCGGACGCGAGTGCGAGCAGCGCGGCGAGCGCGAGCGCGGCAGCGAGGTGCGCGGGGTGCACGGTGGCCGGGCGCAGCGCGAGCGCGTGCGCGCGGCGGGTGGACGGCGCGCGTCGCATTGTGGAGCGGGGCGCGGGCGGGGTGGGTCGACGATCCATGGAGCAACTCCGGGCTTGGGGGATTCGCGGGTCTCGGGCGCTGGACGGCCTTCACGGCTATCGCCGCCTTCGGGCCGAACATGATACAGGAGGCAACGGGGGCGCGGACGCTTCGGCTCACCCACAAGGGCCGAGCCAGCCGCCGGGCGGGTGCCCGACGACCGGCTCGGTCGACGCTGGATTGGACGCGGAGCGCGGAGGATCGCGAGGGGTGCGGCCCTCCGCGCTGCGAGCCGCCGGCAGAGCCGTCAGTCCGCCGTCCAGGCGTCGTCGAAGGCGTTGCGCAGCAGCGAGCACTGGTACGCCATGGAACCGCCGCGCTCGGAGTTGATCACAAGACCAGCCTCGGCCTGGATCGGGAACATCACGGCGCAGGCATGGGCTTCACCGGGACCATGGCCCCAGTCGCCTCCGTGCATGGAGTAGGTGCCCATATCGCCCACGACCCAGCCGTAGTTCGCGGGATCGTTGAAGCCTAGGTAGCGGTCCGTCATCCAATCGCGCGCCTCGGCCGAAACCAGGTTCTCCGTGTAGCGAAGGTTGGCCAGCACGGCGCCGATCTCGTTGGAGCTGATCGTCCAGCCGACGCCGCCGCAGGTCATGCGGCGATCCGGCTCAAGGTAACCCGGTTGGTCGTTGTGCGGAAAGTTGTATTGGATCGTGGGATCGGCGTCCACGACGCGGCAGTCCACCTCGACGCCGATGCTCTCGAACAGGCCCTGGGCATAGCTGAGGAACAGTCCGGTGGAGAGGGCGTCCGGTGGGAACCACCAGATCGTGGAGACGTCGAAGCCCTGGAGTCGAGCGGACAGCACGCGCATCAGGCCGTAGTTGGCGTTGCTGTACTGGAAGCCGGTGGAGCCGAGGGGTTGCGCGATGGCCGCCTGCAGCGCGGCGTAATCGTTGCCCGCGCCCTTCTGTGCGAAGCCACTTTCGTGCGTGAGGTAGTCCTCGAAGGTCTGGGATTCCACGCCCGCGCCGACCGCCCAGTCGCCGGGAAGCCACGGCGCGATCAAGGAATCCGGCGTCAGGTTGTTCTCTTCGAGCAGGCGCAGGATGACGATCGCCGTGAGCGTCTTGCTTACGCTTGCCACGTGCATTTCCTTGTTCGGCGATTGGTTGCGGGATGGCTCATCGGCGTCGGTGCGCGCTAGGCCGAGGCTCGAGCCGCCGTTGTACAGGTTGCCCTGCCAGCCGATCGAGAACGCGTAGCCGACGGTCTGCCCGGCCAACGCGTCGATGATGTTCTGCTCGAACAGGTCGACGTCGAACGAGACCGTGTTGGCCGCGAGCTTCGTGCCGCCGCCCATGTGATTCGCCGCGCCCACATGGTCCCCGCGCTTGGCGGCCTTGAGCCCGAGCTCCACGCGCCGCTTGGCGGCGCGCAGCCGCTGCGGGCGCACGCCGGACCTTTCGGCAACACCAATCATGTCCGTCGCGATCCGGTGCGTAGCGCCGGTCAGCTGGTTCCGTACGTGCACGAGCTCGCGCGGGCCGCCCGCGTCGATGAGATCGGCGAGTCCGCGCTGGGCGACCGCGACGGCCCCAGCGGATGCCGCCAGGTGCGACAGGTCCGGAGAGCCGGCGTTGAACACGCGCATCGCTTCTTCCGCGGCCCGCAGGACGGGCGCCAAGTCGGGGTTGCCGCGTCGGCCGGGCGCGGCGGCTAGATCGCGCAGCGTGTCGCGCGCCGAACGCAGGGCCAGGACAGGTGCGTTCGGGTCGGGGCGCTCGGCGGGCAAGGGGACCGTCGGTTCGTCGCGCACCGGTGGGAGCGTCTCGAGCTCGGCGGCGATACGCTCGGCCGCCTCGGGCAGCTCGGGCGGCGCCGTTTGCGCGGTAGCGATGGAGGAAGGGGTGGACCAAGCAAACAAGAGGAAGCCAAGCATCAAACAGGTAAAGCTGCGACAAGCAAGACTACCAAGGCCAAAGCTGCGGCACTTCAAGGAAGGACAAAGCATGACGGCGTCTCCTTCGAAACAATGGACGATTTCGCCGAGTCACTACGCGCCCGAAATGGGCATTGGCGTCGCGCCCGCATGAATCCTCGGTCGATCCGAGGCTCACGCAGCCTACCGAAGGGCTCTGCCGCAAGTCTGACAAAACTCTGAATTGTGGGGGGATGATGCCGCCCGTGCCGGCCTCCTGATCGAGGATGACCGCGTGTTACCGAAGTCTGGCCGGCACGGGCGAGGCGACGAAGAGAAACGGGAGTACCTCGTCGTCGCATGGACTAGAACACCAACGGACGACGGCGGATAGCGGCCGGCCGAGCCGATCTTGTCAGCCGCTTCGGAACCGCACAGGCAACGCACCGGCAACCCACAGGTCGCCGAAAAACTCGCCGCGCCGGTGCTGTCCGATATGAACTCGTCCCGTGTTCTAAGGGTTGGCACCATTTGCTGGGAGGCTTGGGGTGCCGGGCGGGGTCGGGGCGGCCCCGCCTATTTTCTTGGGTCGGCGTAGCGTCCGTTTGCGCCTGCCGGTGCGATGGAACGGCGGGTCCGCCGATCAGCCTCCGGCCTGGCCGCTACTCGCCGGCTGGATCCGCGGACATCTCGTCCTCGCCGCCCGGGGGCAGGCTCGGCTCGTCGCGACTACGCCCGGTTTCCTTGGCGTCGGCCTTCTCCGCTCGTCGCGCCGCACGGTCGCCGCTGAGCTTGTTTACGCCGAAGACGGAGGCGAAGAGTGGGAATGCCGCGGCCCAGGCGAAGCCGTCCTTGATGCTGCTGAACAAGAATTCCGGCGTCAGCACCGGCGCCTGTCCGGCCACCGCATGCGAGCCCGCGTAGCTGGCGAGTCCCAAGGCAGCGCTGATGCCCAGCATCTGCTGGCGGTAGCCCTTGGGCAACAAGCCGGCGACCAGCGCGAGCCAAAAGCTGAGAGCGACGCCCAGGATCTCGGCCGCGAGGCCGAAGCCGTGCACCTTCCAGACGCCGATGCCGCTTGGTGCCGGCCGCGGGATGGCAACGAGATCGCCCGTGCCGAAGGCCTGTAGCTCGCTGATGGACACATTGTTGGCGTCGGCGATGGCTTCGGCGCTCACGCCGAAATCGCGCACGAGCTCCACGACGGTCTCGCCTTGGGTCATCACGTGAGGCGTCGGCTCGACCACCATGCGGGTCCACCACGCAACGGATACGACGAGGGCGAGCATCAACCCGCCGAGGATGTACAGCATGGCGGATTTCATCGTCGCATCGTCCCCGGGTTGACCCAACCCGTGTAGATCAAGCCGGCGGTCATCCAGGCGGCGATCAGCGTGGGCAGCCAGCCGATCGATTCGTTGCCGGCCAGCGTCATGAGCCCAACGGCCCAAATGGCAAGGACGAACAACACGGTCAGCAAGCGGGCGCGCGGGCTCCAGGTCTGGGCCGCATCCGCCGTAGTGGTTTCGGTCATCAGTTCACTCCTCGTCGGTTCGTGGTGGGGCGCCGCAGGCTACGTCGTACAGGGGGCAGCGGTTCCACGAGCCGCCCATGGTACTTGATACGGCCTCCGGGCGGCGAAGTGGCACGGGCAGCGCCAAGATGCATACAGGCGGACGTGCGGTGAAGCAGATACGTACGCTGGCTCGATCCCGGCG
>JAJCYU010000343.1 GCA_029262755.1 Anaerolineae bacterium | reverse complement strand
CGGACGGCACGGCGTATGTGCTCAATCGTTTCGGATGGATCTGGAAGTACGCCCTCGACGGGCGCCTGCTTGCGGTCTGGCAGGCTGGGGAAGCGGAAGACGACCAGTCGGCCGTTGTTGATGTGACCGTCGATGATGCCGGGCGCGTGCTGGTTGTCGATGCCGGTCTAGACCGTGTCGTCGTGTTCGACCGCGATCCGGACGGTCAACCCGGCGAGATTCCGAACTTCGATCCGACGTGCACGGCGCAAGGCGACAAACGGGCGGCACCGCAGCGCATCGTGCTCGGCCAACGCGTCGACGTCAGCCTGCACGTGACGGGCGTCTGCCCGAGGGTGCGCAATCAAGCCGATATCGCCCTGGTGATCGACGTGTCTGGCTCGATGGGCGGCATGAAGCTCGACGCGGCAAAGGCCGCCGCGACGGCGTTCGTGGACGCACTCGACTTCGTCGACATGCACGTTGCGGTGGTGGCATTCAACCAAGCGGCCATGCTCGCGCAGCCACTGACCGCCAATCCCATCAACGTCGAGGTGGCGATCGAGGCACTACAGGCCGGCGGAGGCACAAACATCGCTGCGGCGCTGGATGGTGGCCGCCAAGAGCTCACCGGTCCGCGACGACGGCCGAGCGCAGCATCGGTCATCATCCTGCTCTCCGACGGTGGTTCCGCGGCCGCACCCGCATTGCAGGCGGCTCAGCTCGCGAAACTGGAGGGCGCGCGCATCTTCAGCATCGGCTTCGGAGCCGGCGCCGTCGAAGATCTCCTCCAGCAGATCGCTTCCTCGCAGGGCGACTATGCGTTCGCGCCCGACGCCCAGCAGCTTGCCAGCATTTACCAGCGGATCGCAGAACGGATCGTTGCCAACGTCCTATTCACGTCGTTGGATATCGTCGATGAGATACCGGCCGACATGACCTACATTGCAGGCTCTGCGTCGCCGCCTGCGACCTTCGATGGTGTTCGGCTCCTCTGGCGCCTAAGCGACGTGCCGCTTAGCGGGATGACGTTGCGTTATCAGCTCGAGCCCACGCAAACCGGCATCCGCCCAACGAACGTCTTCGCGGTCGGTGAGGGTGTCGACGGTCTTGGTAGCCCGCTGCGCGTCGACTTCCCCGTGCCGACCGTAGACGTGATCGCGCCGACGGCAACCCCGACACCGATCCCGGGCATCACACCGAGCGTGACGCCGACGCCGACGATCACACCGTCGCCAACGGCCACGTTCCCGCCGTCGCCGACGCCCGGCCCGATCTTTCTACCCGCGACACGCAATGAGAAATGTCCGAAGCGCCGGGCGCGCTCGGACGTCGTGCTTGTTATCGATGCGTCGACGAGCATGTCGGAGCGTACACGTGCCGGGCGCACCAAGATGGATGCCGCGCTGGATGCAGCCGGTAGCTTTCTTGATCAACTGGACCTAGCCGAGAACACGCAACCGGACGAACGCGAGCAGGACCGTGCCTCGATCGTGACCTTCAATGCTCAGGCGATCATCGCCAGCCCGCTGACATCCGATCCGCGCGCATTGCGCCGCGCGCTTGCCGCCACGGAACAGGCGCCAGGAACCCGCATCGATCTGGGACTGTCGGAGGCGCGCGAAGTGATTGAGGGACGCCGTCCCGCACCGGACCGCGTCGCCGCGGTCGTCCTGCTGACCGATGGCCGGCCCACAGGCACCACCCCCGAAGGGGTTCTCCTTGCCGCGGAGGCCCTGAAGTTGGCGGGAGGCCCGGAGGGCACGTGGCTGTACTCGATCGGATTGGGTAGCGGGATCGACGAAGAACTGTTGCGCGCTGTGGCGACGGATGAGGCGCGCTACGTCGCCGCGCCGGATGCAGAGGACCTGGCGCGCGTGTATCGCGAGATCGCGCGTGAGCTTCCGTGCATCCGCCGGTAGGCACGTGGTGTTACGTCCGCGCGTGACGATCGGCGGGTGAGAGACCATCGCCTAGAATTGCAGCCTCACGACGCGCGCATTTCGCGCTGCGTCGCACGCTTCCGATCCGGAGTACTGCTCATGTCGCTCAGAACGCCTTGGTTTCGACGATTCGCGGTCTCCGTCATCTGCGTGAGCGTCCTGTGGCTAGGATGGGCTTCGCTTGCTACGGTGAGCGACGATGTACACTCGCAGCCGAGCCTTTCGGAATCTTGGCGCCTGGCCGATAGCTGGAACAGCGTCGGTATTGCGGCCCCAGCGTCGCTGTTGAGTCCGCGTGGAATCGACCTCGTCGACGACCGCCTTTGGGTGGTCGACGCGGGCAACACGCGACTCCAGGCCTTCGGTCCGGATCGCACGTTTCTCTTGGCCACGGGCGGCCCCGGAACGGAAGACGGCCAACTCGTCGCGCCGCAGGATGTCGCCGCATCCGGCGATACGGTGTTCGTAAGCGATCCGCCCACAGGGCGCATCGTTCGCTACGGCGTCGACGGTGGCACGCAACCGTCTTGGGACTTGAGTCCCGCACAACCCTGGGGTTTGGCGGCGATCGGCGGACGACTCTACGTAAGCGTTCCGGGGACCGGCGAGGTTCTGGTCGTAGAGGACGGTGCCGTCGTGGGCCGCTTGGAAGGGCTGCAAGAGCCCCGCGGTATGGCTGTGGCGTCGGACGGCACGGTGCACGTCGCCGACCGGGCGGCGCGAGAGATTGTTAGCTTCAACGCCGCGGGCCTAGAGACCGCACGCCTGCCCGTTCAACATCCTCCGGTCGACGTGGCCATCGACAATCGCGGCGATCGCTACGTGCTCTGTGATGTGGCAGGCGACCGTGAGGGCCAGGGTGTCGTGCTGTGGTACGAAGCGAACTCGTTGCGCAGCACGCGCGCGCTCTTCCTCTACGGATTCGAAGGCGTGACGGTCCATTCCGGCCACGGCGTCTACACCACGGTCGAGCGACAGGATCCGCTGTTTCACGGTGTTCAGCGCTATCC
>JAJCYU010000342.1 GCA_029262755.1 Anaerolineae bacterium | reverse complement strand
GCGTCGTTGATGACCAGCAACGTCCAATCGGCGCCGGCCGCGAGCGCACGGCGAATCCCTGCATTCATGCCGGCCGCGAAACCGAGGTTCTCCGGCAAGGCTTCAATCAGGACGTCCGGCATGGCCTCACGCACCGCTGCGACCGAGTCGTCGGTCGACCCGTTGTCGATCAGCAAGACGCGATGCCGAACGTCGGCAGGCACCTCGGTCCGTCGCAAGCTGGCCAAACACTCCAAGCACAGGTCGCGACGATTCCAATTGAGGACGAGGGACCATACCTCCGCCGTCGCTGCCTCCGCCCTCGCCCCTTGCGGCTCCGCTTGAGGATCAATCACGAGACGGTGTCCTAGGCGCCTTGGCGTTCGAGGAAGAACCGGAACATGGCGACCTGATCGCGCAAGGAGTGGCCGCGGTAGCAGTTGAGCAGACAGGGAGCCTTGCAATCCTTCATTTCGTCGCGCACTTGCTTCGCAAGATGAGAGCGCCACATGTCGCGCGGATGAACCGTGCGCACGTTGCCCACCGACGTATCGACGGTGTAGCAGAAGTTCACGTCGCCGCGCGGGCCGATGTTCATCGTGTTGTAGCGCACCATGCATTCATCCGGCCGCGGATGGCTGGCAGGATCCCGGAAGTAATACTGCATCGCGACCAAATGTTCGTCCGGATTCCAGATCGCGCGCCCTTCCGCCTTCATCCCACGCAAGGTTTCGAGCGCGTCGGAACACGCATCGGCATCGTGCGGCCAGTGCGGGTTGCGCTCGAACCACTGCGGGTCGATACCCTCATCCGTCGCGAAGGTGGGATAGAGCGGCTGGAACAACACGCGATCCACACCGAGATCGTCCAGCGCCCAGCGTGCCGTTTCCGGCATGTCCGGGTAGGTCTCGTCCATAATGATCGAAGCGACGCCGAGGACGATGCTCTCGTCCCGAGCGCGCAGGTTGTGGATCGCGTCCACGCACTTGTCGAAAAGAGGCACGCCGCGGTGATGGTCATGCACGTCTTTGCGCCAGGTGTCGATCGAGAGGCTCAGGAAGTCCGGGCCCACCTCCAGCACGCGATCGCAGTTGCGCTCGGTGAGAAACATGCCGTTGCTCGACATCTTCGTCTTGATTCCGATGTCGCGGCAGTGCGCGAGAAAATCAAACATGTAGCGCACCTGGAACGGCTCGCCGCCGCTGATGACGAGCCAGAACGGTCCGAGCCACTCGCGCAAGCGGTCCAGGGTCACGCGCCATTCGTCGATCGTCAACTCGTTGTGCGCCTGCAACTTCCAGATATCGCACATGGTGCACCGCGCGGCGCAGGCGTCGGTGATGAGCACGGAGATCTTGTTGGGGCGCGCCAAGTTGCGGTCCAGCGCGTAGCTGGCCTTCTGCACCAGGTGATTGCTGCCCTGGTAGGCTGCGAATTGAATGTCTTGAAGCATGGATCGCCTCGTTCGGGGCAGCAGTAGCCCTCGATAAGTATCAGCCGCGGGTTCCATCGAGCATCGAGTGTTCCGCGGGCTGTGCACGTTGGGGCCGGCACAGGTAGGACGCGGTCACGGGTGGTTCGCTTGCACGGCCCGCAGCATATCGAGATCGCAACGGGCGATGTACAACAGCAGTGTTAGAGGAGCGCCGCTATTCTAGCGCATCCTCCGCGGCGCTCTCTGGCTGTAGCGCGCCTGCGACCCAGGCGGCTTTGGCAAGCAAGATCGCAGGCAGTGTCGATGGATGACGCCACCCCGCGCCACCGGGACGCATGATCCGCAGGGTGGCGCCGGCGGCCATGGCGGGTCCGAACACGGCAAGCGCGCGCCGATCACGTAGCCAAATCGGCCTGCCGAAGACGTCAGGGTAGCGGCGCCGCACGGCCGGCATCCAACGCCCGGTGCGGTAGTGGTGGGCGAGCAACCCCTGCGGCGTCGAGCGCGGCGGACGGTGCCACACCACGGCACGAGGCTCGAAGAAGGGTGGGTATCCCGCCTCTGCCAGCCGTATGGTCCAGTCCAGGTCTTCCCCGCACCGCAGGCCAGGATTCATGCCCCCTACGGAATCGATGGCCGCTCTCGATACGCTGAGGTTGAGGGTTGGCAGATAGGGGCGTTCACCCGCAGGCACGTGTGCGGCGAAGGCGTGAAACATCGCGATGTTGTCCGCGAGCGTCCAGTAATTGTCCGTGTCCCACGCCACCGCTCCGCCCACCACCGCGTGGCCCGCGCATTGCCGCCGCACGTGAGCGCGGAGCCACCCCGGTGCCACCTCGCAATCGGCGTCGAGGAAGAGCACGACATCTCCCGCGCTACGCTCCACCCCGATGTTGCGGGCGGCGCCCGGCATCAAGGGGCCCGTCTCCTCCAGCCGCACATCGCTCCGCCCGGCCAGGCGCCCCGGTCGGTCACGTCCGACGACCACGATCTCATGCAGGACAGCGCTCAAATCCTGCGCCTCACGTGCAATCCTGAGCACAGAGTCGACGGCTCGATCCACGGTCGGACTGTCCAGGTTGGGAATCACCACGGCAACGCGAGTCATGGTCGATACCCGATCGCCGCGTTTCCCCTACCCGTGATGCTCATGAACGCTCCACCGCGGACCGCGCTTCAGCGCCCGCGCGGTCCCCCGCCAACGCTTCAAGCGCGGCGACAACCCCACCCCATCCGCGATCCGCGGATTCGGCGACGAGGTTGGCGCGGATATGGTCGCGCAGCGCGGGGCTCGTACCGAGCTCGACGATAGCCCGCGCCAGCGCGACCGCGTCGCGCGCCGGCACGAGCAATCCGTTATGTCTATGGCGGATGAGGTCCGGCAGGCCACCGACCGCGCTCGCGATCACGGGGATGAAGGCGGCCATGGCTATCGGTGCCACGCCGCTTTGGGTCGCGTCGTGGTACGGCAATACGACCATGTCCGCCGCGGCGAAATAATCGACAGCCCGCTCGGACGGAACGTAACCGGCGTCCAGGCGGACAGCGTCAGCCACTCCAAGGCCCAAGGCGTGTTTCTGGTACGTCGCGATGTCTTCCCAGAACTCCCCTGCGACGACAAGTTGCAGTCTCGGCGCACCGCTGCGCGATGCCGGCAGGGCGTCGATCAAGGTCTTCAATCCCTTGTACGGGCGAACGAAGCCGAAGAACAGCGCGACGAGCGCATCGGAATCCAGATCGAGCCTCGCGCGAGCCTGCGCCCTCGAATCCCCCATGGCCTCGACATCGCCACCCATTTCTTCCGATTCGGTCGCCCCTGCCCGGAGCGCGAAGGCGGGCAGGGCGACGCACCGAAGCGCGCTTGCCGGTGCCCCACCGAGCAGCATCTGCAATCGCTTCCTATCCGACGACGCGTGGACCAGCCAGGCGTCCGCGGACCGCAGTGCGAATCGGGTGAGCAGGCGATCGAGAATTCCGCCGCCCTCGTGTGGCAAAACGTTGTGGCAGATGAACACGCGGCGCGAACGGCCGCGCATACCCCGTCCCAGGAACGCCAGCAGCGGCGCGAAGAACGGTACCCACCACTGAATCAGGACCACATCGGGCGCCGCGCGCCGGATGGCGCGTAGGCCGGCTACCCACGTGATGGGTCCGAGTGGTCGTAGCAGCGAATGGACGGGGATGTCGCGCGGCAACGTGACCCCGCCCGAAGGCTCTCTGGGATCGGCTCCCGGATAGAGCCAGCGCGGATACAAGCTGCGATAACCGAGGACCTCGACATCGTGCCCTTTCTCGGCCAAGGCCGCGGCCAGGAGGCTCCCGTGTTGCGCAATTCCGCCTCGCCAGGGGTGCACGGGTCCTACGAGCATGATCTTCAACGCTGTGCGCGCCGCCCCGTCGCTCCGTGGGCTCCACGCGCCACAGCCCGAACGCCACCCGGCGGCGCCATGCTCACGGCATTTCCATCCGGAAGCCGTAGCCACGTACGGTGACGATGTATTGATGCTCATCGTCGTGCTCGCCGAGGCGCATCCGCAACCGCCGTACGAGCGCATCCAATGCGTCCTCGCTGACCCCACCCGGATCGGCGTCCGGCCACACGTGGCCCACGATCGTATCCCGCGGCACCAGCGATCCACCCGCGTCGAAGAGTTGCTTGAGCAGCTCGTATTGAGGACCGGATAGCGGCGGGTCCACGATCTCCCCATTGACGTAGACCATCAACGTCTCGTGGTCGATCCGCAGGCCGCGCCGGTCGAATACGATCGGCGCCGTGGCCTCTGCGTCCACGAAGTAGACCTTGTAGCGGGCCGCGATCGACACCTCGTCGCCATCGGAGAGCACGGTAGCGGTCTGGACCTGCACACCATTGACCCACGTCCCGTTCTTGCTCTGTAGATCCTCTACAGACACGCCTTCTGCACTGCGACGAAATATGGCGTGGCGTCGTGAGATCTGCCGGTCGGGCAGGTGCATAGCGCAGGATGCGTCACGGCCCGCAACGAGCTCGCCACCTACGGGCAGCGACCATTCCTGCGTTTCTTCTTCGCCGTGCATGACGATCAACGCGCCGTCGGCACTCATGGCGCAGCCTCCAGGGCGTCGCAATAACATCGAGGGAGTTGGAATTGTGGGAACCGGAGGCGGTCGGGTCAAGCATCGAGCGCCCGAAGCGGCCGAGTTGACGGTGCTCGCACCGCCTCCTACCGTTCGCGGTTGTGAGCGACCTCCCCGCCGGCACCGTGTTGCGCGAACGCTACCACATCCTCGATCTCGTCGGTCGAGGCGGTGGTGGCGCCGTATACCGCGCCCAAGATCTGCGCTTGGACGGCCGCATCACCGCAGTGAAGCAGGTGCTGCCCGACCCCTCGGCAAGTGCGGAGATTCAGGAAGAGATGGCGGCCCAGTTTCAGCGGGAAGCGAGCACTCTCGCCCGACTCGACCATCCCAGCCTGCCCAAAGTATCCGACTCCTTTGCCACGGAGGACGTCGAGTACCTCGTCATGGACTTCGTCGCCGGACCCGATCTTCGTCAGATGCTCGACGAGGCGCGCGCAGCCGGAGAGCAGTTGCCCGAGTCACGGGTGCTGCTGTGGATCGACCAACTCCTGGACGCGGTCGCGTACTTGCACGCGCAAGACCCGCCGGTGCTCCATCGCGATATCAAACCGGCAAACATCAAGCTCGTCGACGCGGATGGCGATCGGATCAAGCTCGTCGACTTCGGTCTGGTCAAGCCATTCGACCCGACGGACCCACGGACGTTGACCGTAGCACGTGGGGTCGGCTCACTTCCGTACACGCCCCTCGAGCAGTATGCGGGCGACACCGGTCACACGGAGACGCGCGCCGACCTGTATGCCATCGGCGCCACGCTCTATCACCTCTTGACGGGTCGTCCGCCAGCCACAGCGCAGGATCGCTTCTTGATGCCCAACGCGCTCCGGAGACCGCGGCGCCTCAACCCGGATCTCTCGCCTCGGCTCGAGGGCGCCATCCTCTCGGCCATGGCGCTCCACCCCGAGAAGCGCCCGCCCGACGTGGCGGCGCTCCGTGCGCTGCTGCGCGGCGACGCGAAGCTGGCGCCGGATGTCGAGCTCGGAACGGTTTCGGCGGCGTGGCGACAAGGCATATGGGACAACGCCGGGCTAATCGCGCTCGTCGTGTTGCTGTTGTTGCTGACCATCGTCGCAACCTGGCGCGCCCAGGCACCCAGCCCGAACGAGCCGAGCGTCGCCACCCCGCGTGCCGAGATCGTGCCGCATGACACAAGCCGGCGGGAGACCGGGATCCACGTTCTCGACGGCACATCGGGACCCATTGCAGGTCCGCTGTTGCACCGCGCTTAGGACCGCGTGCGCCGAATGCCCTGAAGCACGGATCGCAACAGGGTGGGCGCGACCGGAACGAGGGCAAACAGAAAGCTGGCGGTGGGGGCCTGGTACGCTGTCCGCCAGCCGACGGGCCACAGGCGCCACCCACCGGGCAAGGTTTCGAGCCGCAGTCCACCGGCGACAACAAGCAGGTAGCCGGCAAGTCCCCATGCCATGCTGAGCAATGACAGGCGCAGCAAGCGTGAGGGGGTCCTCACCGCCGTCCAATCGGCGCTGAAGACCAGCAAGCCGGCGATGAGCACCATCGTGTGGCTGAGGAGCAGAATCGTCCAATCCACGGGTGCGCTGGCTATCACGGCCCCATCGACCGCGTCTGTTGCCGCGTCGGCCGGTGGAGCATCCGTACGTTCTTCGATCCGCACGACGAGCGCTTCGCTCTGCAGGCCCGCTTCCAATCGTGCCGTGATTTCGAGTGGTCCCACGCGATCGATGTCCAAGGCGACCTCCGCCCGACCGTCCACGGTTTGGCCCTCGCGATCCGGCAGAAATACGGCTTCGGTCGGGTCGAAG
>JAJCYU010000341.1 GCA_029262755.1 Anaerolineae bacterium | reverse complement strand
TCGGGCATGGACCTGGCGGTCTACGCGATCGGCGTCGGCGGCGACGTGGACACGGGCCTCCTTCGCCAGATCGTGGCACCACATGACGAACGATACTTCGCGGCGGCCAGCTCGGCCGATCTGCTCCGCATCTACAGCGATATCGCCGGCAGCCTGCCCTGCGGGCGGTAGCCCTCACTCCATGTGCTCCCTCCTTTGAGGCGCGACAGTCTGTAAGGCGACTCCGGAACGCGCGCGATCGAACCGCAGCCGCCGCATTGACGTACCATTGGCGATATGAACGCGCCCCCAAGCAGCCGAGACAGCGCTAACAAGCCAAGCGACGCAGGCAGTGTTCGCCGGCCGGCGACGCGCCTCGCGGCCATCTTCTTCTACCTCGGCCTGCTCTGGCTTGCCGTGCTCGGCTTTGCGTCCGCCTGGCCCGACATGGAGGCCGGCGTCTTCGACAACGCAACCGTCTTGGTGGCGGACGAGGCACTGCGAGACCTTGCATGCCCGTGGCTCATCAGCCAGGGCGAAGAGTCCGCCATCCACGCCCGCTTCGACAACGACGCGGATCGCCCCACTTCCTTCCTGGTCCGCACACGCATCACGGAAGGCTTCGTGACCCTCGTGCGCGAGGAAACGCGGCAGGTCTCCCTCGCACCCGGCGCCAGCGAAACCCTGACGTGGCCGATATCCGCCTCGGACGCCGCGTACGGCCGCTTCGTGATGGCGCGCGTCCTGGCCATGCGCGGCCCCGGCAGCCCTGCGCGCCAGGCCTCGTGCGGCATCCTCGTGCTCGGCCCGGTCGGCATCCCCGGCCGCGTCATCGCCTTCGCCGCGATCCTCCTCGGCCTGGCGCTGACCGGCGGCGGCGCGATTGCCTGGTGGCGCCCGCGCATGCCGCTCAACGAAGGCCACCGCATGACGGCCGGCCGCGCCGGCCTGCTCGCCGCGGTGGTTCTGGCAAGCCTGGTCACAGGCCTCGCCGGCGCCTGGATTCCGAGCCACCTCCTGTCCATCGCGGCCTTCGGACTGGTCATCGGCCTGCTCCAAGCCGTGTACGGGGATTCCGTCTGGCGGCGGTAGGTGGACCGACTCTCCGGAGCGCTCGCTACATGGCAGATGAGCGCGACGGCACCTGCACGGGCAGGCGGCGGCAACCGTTGCACGGCGCGGACGAACGCGATGGCACCTGCATCGGCAGGCGACGGCGACCGCTGCTAGCCGGCGACCGCCCCAGCGCCCGCACTAGCATCGGCAGGCGACGGCGACCGCTGCTCCCTTTGGACGCGCGCCACGGCCCTGGCACCCGTGGGCAACGACTACTCGTCCACGCTAGGCTACGGTTCGACCGTAGCCGTCGGCGTTGCTGTCGCCGGTGCCGGTAGGCCGATGCCCGGCGGTTCCGGCGGGGTCGGTCCACCGGGAGGTAGACCGCCGGAACCGCGAGGCGTAGCGCTTGGAACGGGACCCGCCGGTGGCATGGGCGTTGGGACGGACTGCAGCGGAACGTCGATCCCGCGCAGTTCCGTTTCGAGCCCGGTGATGCGCAGCCACGGCTCGCTCGCGGTCCGTTGGTGGATGCCGTGCAATGGCCCGCCGGGTCCAAGCGCCTCCGCGTAGACCAAGTAGTCGCCTTCGCACAGAGACTCGAACACGTAGACACCTTCGTCGTTGGTCGGTACCTGCCGTGGCCAGTTCGTGGCAGGCGGTGGGACCGGGAACGGCCAGGGCCAAGCTGGAGGCGGCTCGCTAGGCGAGATCCGGAACAGCATGACCAACGCGCGGTCCGCGAACGCACCGCTCGGCAGCTGGACCCGCCCGCCGATCGAAGAGCGGCACGCGGGTTCGGGAACGCCCGGTCCACCGGGCGGCTGATTGGGCCCGCCGGTGGGGGTCGGGGGAGGCTGGATGGGCGTGACGATCGTCGGCGGACCCGGCGGGGGCGTAAGCGGCTCGGGCGTATCCGGCGTCTGTGCCTGCGGCGTCTCGGTAAGCACGGGCGGCGTGATTGGCGTGGGTGGCACCGGCGACGGTGTGTCGCGCGGCTCCGGCGACTTGCCGGCTCCCGGATCCGATCCGGAGTCGGGTGGCCGCTGGGTGCGCTCCGGATCGTTGGGCGGCTCCTGGGTGCGCGGCGAGAGCTCCGACCGGACCGCCGAAGCCGTCGCCGCGGCCACGTTGGTTGCCGCCACCTGCGCCATCACGATGCGCGCCTCGGTCGCGTCCGCATCCGCGCGGGTGGTCGCGATTGCCCCTGCCGCGCCGGCCACCGTCGTGCCTCCCTGGTGGGTTCGAATCGCAATCGCGTTCGGGCCGCTCGCTCCGCTCCGATCCAGGGCCGCGTCGCGATCGCCCTGCCGCACCACGCTGGTCGCGCGCGGCTCGCGTGATCTACCGTCCGCGTGGCTGTCTTGCGGACCGTTGTGGCTCCCCTCGCCACCGCGCGCACCCTCACCATTCCCGTCCTCAGTAACGTCAACGACGCCTTCGCCGGCTCCGGCCGCATCCGGTCCGCGACCCGCACTCCAGCCGAGCACGCCGTCGCCGCGCAGCACGGGGGGCAAGCCCTCGACGGTCGCGGCCATGAGACGCTCGACGCTGCGGACGGCGCGCTGCACCGGCCAAAGTGCGTCGCCCGGGCGGCTGTCAGCGGATACGGCGCGCAGGCCGCCGAAGCTCAACACCACGGCGGCCGCAAGCCCAACGGTTCGCAGTGCCATGCGGCGGAGGAGACGCGAACCCGAAGAGCGCACGGGCAGGCGAAGCGCTTCTGCTACCGGTTCCGCCCGGTTCTGCGCTCCGTGCCCGACCCCCCGCTGCGCCGCGCACTCTTCCGCCGGCCACGACGCGATCGCGCGATGCATCCGTTCGTCAAAGGCCGCCCGCCGCGGCGTCTCGTAGCGCGCGAGGCGCTCGGCGATCGCAGCCATCTCGCCCAGAGCCGCGGCCTCCACGGCAGGTCCGGCATCGTGCCTTTCGCGCCTACCGGCATCGACACGATGAATGTCGCCGTCGCGTAGATGATCGCCGGCCGCACGATCTCCGGCCGCGTGATCGCCGGTCGCACGATCCCCGGTCGCACGATCGCCGGCCGCACGATCTCCCCGTACATCGGCGGCCCGTACATCGTCACCATGCGCGTCGGAGCCGCGTACATCGCCGCTGTGCGAGCTTCGCGCACTGCGGGCGAGTGCGCTTGCATCGAGGTGCGCGGCCAGTGCATCGACCTCCGGCGGCGTCGCGTCTCGCGCAGAACTACGCGTCGCGTCCCGCGTCGCGTCGGCACCGGCGGCCTGCGAATCCCGCGCATCCTGCGCTGCGCCGTGCGCCTTGCCCTGCGCCGCGCCTGGCTCATTGCGCCGCGCCCCATCGTGTTCGACATCGCGTCGGTCGTCCCTCGTACGCTGGCCCATGTCAGTTCCCCCATCCGGCGTCGCTTGGACGCCCCGCCGCACTCCAGGCCGCCTTGCGCGTGTCTGGTACTCTTCGATCGTCGCGCCCACCGTCGCGCCCACCGTCGCGTTCACCGTCGCGCCCGCTGTCGATCGTGTGCCCGGCGCCGCGTCCGTTGCCGTTGCGCTCCGGCGCGGCCCGGCCGTTCGCGGATGCCGCGACGACCACGTCCCGGCACAAGCCGTTGCTCGCGGCCGCATCGGCGCCACCGGCGCGTGCGCCGGGCTCGTGATCGACGGCGCCGGCATCGTCTCGCGCCGAGCTTGCCGCCTCCGCTCGTGTTGCGTTCTCAGCGAGAAGCAGGGTGCGCACGCGGTTGAGGGCCTCGTATTGCAGGTTCTTCACCGCGCTGAGGCTGCGGTCCATCACATCGGCGGTCTCGGCCACGGACAGTTCCAGCCCGAATCGCAGGGCGACCACCTGGCGTTGCGCATCGCTCAGGCGCACGAGCATGCGCTCCACGTCGTGCATGCTGAGCGCACGGGCGACGGCGTCCAGCGGCACTTCTCCATCCGCGGCCAAGGTCGCGCCTGCGCCCAGCGACTCGCCACCGCCACTCCGACTACCACCGCCGCCGCCGCCACCAGCGCTGAGACTGCCACCATCGTCACCGCGGTCGAGGGCCTCGGGCGTGGGGCGCCGACCGAGCGTGCGCCAATGGTTGGCCACGCGATTGTGGGCCGCGCGCAGCAGCCAGGGGCGGAGATCGCCCTGCCACGAAAAGCCCGGAAGGGCGCGCCAAGCGGCCAGGAACACGTCATGGGATAAATCCTCGGCCAGGGATTCGTCGACGACCCGAAACCGGATATAGCGATGCACGCGCTCGATGTGGCGTCGGTAGAGTTCGCCGAACGCATCGCGATCGCCGCCTTGGGCGCGCGCCACCAGCTGCTCGTCGCGCATGTTCTCCGAATCTCGCCAGGGTGAGGGACGGGAGCGGGGACTTCCCGCTCCCGTCCGGCCATCCGCCTGCGGCGGAGGGACCGCGCCCGGGCCGGCTCGTCGCCGGCTCACGCCTCGCGGCGCCTCATGGCGTGGGGGTCATGCGTTGCGTGTGGGTCCGATTCGCATCATCGGCTCGAGATCGGCGGCAAGGGCAGCGGCGCAGGGCGCGGCAACGGCAACGTACGGCCGTTGTCCGGCAGCCCCGGCGCCGGCATCGCGATGAGGTGCACGTCGACGTCCACGGCCGTCGGCGCGTTGACGCTCAGCGGCACCGTGTCGGGTGCGCCGTCGCGATCGGCATCGTAGAAGCCGATCTGCATACCCGTGTCGGTCTGCGCAAAGGCCACGATCTGATAGCGGCCTTCGCACAGGCCCGTCACGCTGTACGCGCCGTCGGCATCGCTCTCGACCGGCAGCGCCGGCACCGGCATGCCGCCCGTCCCGCCGATGACCGCGACCGGGCCGGCGGGCACGACGAGCACGCGCGCGCCCGCAACCGGCTGGTCGTCGGCGTCCAGGATCCGTCCGGAGACCGCGCCGTCGTCCATGCGACACTGCGGTGCCACGGGCGGTTCCGGCCGACCCGGCGGAATCGGCGCGGGCCGCGGGCCAGGCACGTTCGGCGACGACACCTTCTGGTCGAGCACGATGTCGATATCCGCGGCGTCGCGCGTCTGCTCGCTGAGCGGCACCATATCCGGCCCGCCGACGGCGTCCGCGTCATGCATGCCACGCAGCGCGCCGGTGCTTGAACGCAGCTGGGCCTCCACGAAGTAGCGACCCTCGCACAAACCCTCGATGAGGTAGCGACCGTCCACGTCCGTCCGCACGGGCCGGTAGCTCACGGTGGCGGGCGGCCGTCCGGAGGCCGTCGCTTCAAACGCGAACACGTACGCGCCCTCGACGGCGTCGCCGTCCACGTTCGTGACCACGCCGGCAATGCTGCCGTCGTCGATCGCGCACTGACGCGGGGCGGGGGCGGGCCCGGGCGAGGGCTGATCCGGCGGGTTCGGTTCCTGCCACTTCTGGTCGAGCACGATGTTGATGTCCACGGCCACCCTGTCGTCCTCGCTGAGCGGGACAAGGTCACGGGTGCCGTCGCCGTCGGCGTCATACCAGCCCATCACGGCTTCGTTGGTCGTGCGATGCTGCGCCACGACCTCATAGCGGCCCTCGCACAGGCCCTCGATCACGTAGGCGCCGTCCGCGTCGGTGGACACACCGCGCGCAAACGATCCGACCACGTTCCCGGCCGCGGACATGGTCGTCATGACAGCCACGACCCGCGCGCCCTCCACCGCGTCGCCGTCCACGTTCGTGACCACGCCGGCGATGCTGCCGTCGTCGATCGCGCATTGGCGCGGGGCGGGGGCGGGCCCGGGCGAAGGCTGATCCGGCGGGTTCGGCTCCTGCCACTTCTGGTCGAGCACGATGTCGATGTCCACGGCCACCCTGTCGTCCGCGCTGAGCGGGACAAGGTCGCGCGTGCCGTCGCCGTCGGCGTCATACCAGCCCATCAACGCGCCGGCCGGCGTGCGATGCTGCGCCATCACCAGATAGCGTCCTTCGCACATTCCTTCGAAAACGTAGGCGCCATCCGCATCGGTGGAGACGCTATGCTCGGCCACCCCAATGGCGCTCCCACTCGGGCTGCGATTCGCATGCATGGCCGTCACGCGCGCGCCCGCGACCGCATCACCGTCAAGGTCCGTGACGACGCCCGCAATGCTGCCATCGTCGATCTCGCATTGGCGCGGCGTCGTGCCGGGCGGCCGCGGGCCGGGATCCGGCTGGTTCGGCTCCTCGGGTGCCGCCTCGAGCACGATGTCGATGTTCTCCGCGATGCGCGTGTCCGCGTTCAGCGCGACCAAATCGGGCTCGCCGTCTTGATCGGCGTCGTGAACCCCCACGAAGCGCTCGCCCGCGGCATTGGTGTACATGGCCACGAGCATGTAACGCCCATCGCACAGATCGTCGAAGTGGTACGCACCGTCTTCGTCGGTCGATGTTTCGAGGCGGGGCGCGTTGGGATCGCCGCCCGGATTGATCGCGGTGGCGGCGCGCGCGGCGAACACGGTCGCGCCTTCGACGGCGGTGCCATCGGCACCGGTGACCATACCGTGGATGGCTGCGTCGCAGGTGTCCTGCAACGCCGGGGACGCCGCCGCCGGCAGCGCGGCCGTAGCGGCAAGGCCGAGCAATACGGCCAAGATGGGGAGGAATATGCGGCTCATGGGCTTCTCCAGGAACGGGACGAACGGCCGTGCCGGCCGCCGTCGGATCAGTCGAAGTCAAAACGAAGGGTGAGGATCCTCAGCCGGTATAACGCCGATCCGCATTCGAGGTCCGATCCGATTTCTCGCTGCAGTACCCTGGACGACGAAACACGCCTGCCTGCGATACGCCGCGCGGCCGTGTCCGGTGAATGGGGCGCCCTTAGCTGCCGAGCGCCAGGTCCCCGCTGCCCGCGCGCCGCTCCATCACGAGCACGACCGCGAATCCCACGGCGGCAAGCGCCAACGCAATCGCCACCTCGGGCGAGAACGCAGCAGGCAGAACGTTCTCCTGCAGCAACGGCACCTCGACGCCGTGCCGGTCCGTGGTCCAAGCGAGCGTTTCCTTCCACGGCCAGATCTTGCGTAGCGACCCGAGGATCAAGCCGGTGAGCGCGGCAACGGTGGCGCCGTGATGCGTCCGAAACAGCCAGCTCACCACGCGCGCGAAGGTCAGGATGCCGACCACCGCACCAATCCCGACCAGCCCCACCGTGAGCAGGTCGCGGTCGTTGACGGCCGCGAGCACCGTTTCGTACTTGCCGAGCAGCACGAGGATGAACGAGCCTGAGATGCCGGGCAGGATCATCGCGCATACGGCGATAGCCCCGGAGAGCACGAGCAGCAGCGGCGTGTCCGGCGTCTGCGTCGGCACGAGCCCGACGATCCACCACGCCACGGCCGCGGCCAACACCGCGCCCGCGATACGCGGACCTTGCCAGCGGACCTGGCGACCGATCACCCAGACCGAGGCAAGCACCAGCCCGAAGAAAAACGACCAGACGCGAATCGGATGTGCTTCGAGGGCCCATTCCAGGAAGCGCGCCATGCTGACCACGGCCAACGCAATCCCCGACGCCAACGCGAGCAAGAAGGGCCAGGGCAAGGTCTGCAGCAACCCGCGTATGTCGAAGCGAACCAAGCGGCGCAGCGTGTCGGGCTTGGTAAA
>JAJCYU010000340.1 GCA_029262755.1 Anaerolineae bacterium | reverse complement strand
ACCGGCTGATGCGACCGGGTGGCATGCGTGGGTGTCCCGGTTCCCCCTAGCGTACCGGCTGATGCGTCCGGGTGGCATGCGTGGGTGTCCCGGTTCCCCCTAGCGTACCGGCTGATGCGACCGGGTGGCATGCGTGGGTGTCCCGGTTCCCTTCCCGGTTCCCTCGCCGGCTGATGCGACCGGGTGGCATGCGTGGGTGTCTCGGTTCCTCCACGGTTCCTTGCGTGGGTGTCTCGGTTCCTCCGCGGTTCCTTGGGTGTCCCGGTTCCTCTTCCTCCCTCCAGCGTAGTAGGCGCTGAAGACACAGGCATTCACGCCGCGCGCTGAAGGCCCGGCCCCGCCCGGGCGTCTTCGTTTGGTGACCCATCAGGCTGAAATGCCCAAGCACACCCAACCCGCGCAGTTACGCCGTTGACGTTTCCCCTGTAAGCGGCATCGAAAGCGCCGTCCAACGATTTGCGGCCCGCGGCAACCAGTGCTCATGCCCTATCTAGGTTCTTCTGGCACGCGTCGTGCGATTCCCTGAATTTGGCCGGGGTTCGGTCAGACACCACCTGGATGAGCAACAAATGAAGAGACATCTCATGGAGAACAGCCCCCTGAATCTCCCGGCCGTCCATGGCCGGGCCGGACGATTGGAAGCAGGCGCCGCGACCGCTGTACCGGACCGTATACCCGGATTATTCATAAACCCAGAAGAAGAAAGCCACCGACACATCCTGAGACCTGCTAAAGACAGAAGTTGCGAAACAATTGTCGAAGCGGATCGGGGGTGCGGCGGTGGCTACAGAGTGTAGTAGCGAAACGGGGTTCAGTTTCCAACGGAAACTGACGATTGATTTCGACGGCGGATCGATCACGAGCGAGGCGGGGTTGACGTTGGTCCGGGAGTTCGACGAGCGCTTCGGTCTTACGGCGGGATTGGTAGGGCTGGTCGCCGACGACCGCGACGGGCGGTATGTCGATCACTCGTTGCAGTCGCTGCTGCGCCAGAGGATCTACCAGATCGTGGCGGGGTACGAGGACTGCAACGATGCGACGTACTTGCGCGAGGAGCCGACGATGCAGGCAGTAGCCGGTGAGCCGGGGGGGGTACTGGCCTCGCAGCCGACGCTGTCGCGGCTTGAGAATTCGGCGGACTGGGATTCGATTCGTCTGCTCGAGAGCGAGGGGACCGAGTGGTTCTGTCGTCACGGATCGACCGAGGGGGAGATCATCCTCGACATGGACTCCACCGAGGATCCAACGCACGGGCAGCAGCAGCTGTCGTTCTTCAATAGCCACTACAACTCCCACATGTACCATCCGCTGCTGATCTTCGAAGGCGACAGTGGGGTGCTGCTCAGCTCACGACTACGGCCGGGTAACTCGGCGGCGTTTGGCCAGGCGGTGCCGATGCTGCGACCGCTGACGCGGCGACTTCGGGCCCAGTTCCCCGACCGAGAGATCGCTCTGCGTGCCGACGGCGCGTTTAGCGTACCGGAGCTACTGGACTACGCGGAGTACGCTGGGCTGGGGTATGCCATCGGCTTCGGTCGAAATGAGAAGCTGCACGATATCGTGATGCCCCTGTGTGAGAAAATCGATCTGCAGTGGGAATGCGAGCCAGGCAAGACGCTTCGCCACTACACCAGCTTCTCTTACCAAGCACGCCGGTGGTCACGTTCGCGGCGGGTCGTAGCCAGGATTGAGCGCACTCGCGACGGAATGAACCTGCGTTTCCTGGTCACCAGTCGAAAGGGCCGAGCCAAGGAGATCTTCGACTGGTACGAGCAGCGTGGCCAGGCCGAGAACTTCATCAAGGAACTGAAGAACGATCTCTCGGCCGACCGCTTGTCGTGCTCGAAGTACAAAGCCAACGCCTTCCGCCTACAGCTGTATGCGACGGCGTACAATCTGCTGGTGCTCTTCCGCCGTCATGTACTCGCAGGAACCCAGCTGGCTCGTGCCACCACTGGTACCATTCGGCTACGGCTGCTCAAGGCCGGTGCCCGTGTGAAACTCACAGCTCGACGGCTCTGGTTTCACCTGGCTACCGGATGGCCGGGGCGCCCAGTGTTCGAGCAAGCCCTCGCAAGCATACGAGCGATCGGCCCGCCCGGCTGACTCCGCTCAGCCGAAACCTCGAACACTTCCGTCGTCGTCGACAAGCTCAACCAACTACGGGAGTCGTGCGTCCGGCGACACCAGAAACGTCGGCGATTACACCAGACCGGGGCGCAACACCGAAAACTTTCTCCACTTCGGCCAGTCGCTGCTGCCAGTCCCACTTCGACTCTGGCCAATCAGAGCAGAGAACGCGCTTCTTGCACGCTGTGCGCGGATTCATGAATACTCCGGGTATAGAGGCCGTGCGCGGAGGCTGAGCAATGCAGCGAATCCGAATGACCATCGGGGGTAAGCTAGCCTTGGGTGGGGGCGTGTTCATCTGGGTACTGCTGGTACTCGCAGCGATCTCCTACAATCAGATTCACTCCGTAGCCGATCGCGTACGGCAAATTACGGACGTGGAGGAGCCGATCAGTTCAGCCGCCTACGAGATGAAAATCAATGCGGTCGGGACCGGTTTCGACCTGATGGGCTATCTACACGATCACGATCTCGCTCATTGGGATCGTGTGATCAGAAACGAACAGGACTTCCTGAATCATTGGGCGAAGTACGACGAGCTGGTGCAGACGGCGCAAGACAAGAGCCTCGGGAATGAGATCGAGAAACTCTATGCGCAATTGTTCGAGCAGGCTGAGAAGCTGCGTCGGGTCGAAGACGAGCAATCCCAGGAAATGGACGCTCTCGTCGGCAGCCTCCTCTCGATGGACACAACTCTGAACGAGCAGATCCTGGCGACACTCCTCAACGGCGATTTGCAGACTCCGGAGAAGCTGCAAGTTGTCCTGGAGATGGAGGTCGACACCAACAGGATCGTCAGAAGCGCCAGCAACTTCATCAGGACCCATCGGAGAGACGACGAAGAACAGATTCAGAACGACGAAGAGAACTTCAAGCGCCACCTCGAGGCCTACGATGCCTTGGCGAAGTCCCCTGGGGAAATGCGCCGGGCGGACCAATTGCGCGATCGCTTCGCGGAGAGTCAGGTCAACGTTGAACGCGTAGTCGATCTGGACAAGAAGAAGGGACAGATGCTGGCGGGTTTCAGCGTCCTCCGAAAGAAACTGGACGCAGTTCTCGAAGACGAGATCCTGACCCGGACTCGCCAACACCTCGAGGAGGCAAAAGAGCAAGCGCGCCAGACCTTGGAAAGCACGATCATCAACATCCTCGCGGTCATCATGCTCGGACTGCTGATCGCAGCCGTCGTCGGGTACGCACTTGCCCGAAGCGTGCTCCG